>CAJPTO010000021.1 GCA_905373605.1 uncultured Prevotella sp. | reverse complement strand
GTTACTTAGGGCCGCTTCTACCACGTGGCTTCGTCCATCTTTTCACCCTTTCACCTTTTATGTCCTTTCACCTTTAACGCTCTTTTGACAGAAGGACATAAGGACGTGTTGGTTGGTTCAAGGAGTTAAGGGAAATGACATTGCGCAAAAGCAACAAGACATATCACTCCCCTCTCCCCTTGGAGAGGGGCTGGGGGTGAGGCTTTCTAGGGCAGGTGGTGTGTTTATTAGCGTTTTTGGGTGAGGCTTTTTAAAAAAAGAGCGCCCCCATCCGTAGACAGGGCGCTCCATTCACAAAAATATAGATAAAAAATCTTGAGAGGGGCAGCCTCGGCAACGCGCAAAGAAGGCAACCGGTAGCCATTGTTACGCGTGCGAAGCTTTAGATGATACCCCTAATTCTATCATCGAATGCCGACAAGGCAGCCTTTGCACCCTCGCCCATAGCGATAACAATCTGCTTATAAGGCACGTTGGTGCAGTCGCCTGCGGCATAAACGCCCGGTATGCTGGTGCGGCAAGTGGCATCAACAACAATCTCTCGGCGTTCGTTGAGGGGCAAGGCATCGCGGAAATGCTCGGTGTTAGCAGCCAAACCAATCTGAACGAAGATTCCATCGAGGGCAATGTCGCGTTCCTCTTCGTTGGTGCGGTCTTTCACACGAATGGCTGTTACGTGGTTTCCATCGCCCAAAACGCGGGTTGTTTGCGACGACTTGAATATCTCGATGTTGGGCATTGTGGCCGCCTTATCCTGTAAAACAGTGTCGGCTCGCAGCGTGTCGGCAAACTCAAGTACTGTTACATGGTTGCAAATTCCTGCAAGGTCGATGGCCGCTTCGATGCCCGAATTGCCGCCACCAACGACAGCTACGTTCTTTCCTTTATAGAAAGGTCCATCGCAGTGGGGGCAGAAATGCACGCCCTTACCCATGTATTTGGCCTCATCGTCAACGTTGAGTCGGCGCCAACTGGCACCCGTAGCAATCACCACAGCCGGTGCAACGAACACTTCTCCACCCTTGGCGTATACACGTTTAGGCGATTGCGAGAAGTCAACACTGTCCAGTTTGCGGTTTTCGAACAGCTCTATGGGGTAGTTAGCCATGTGCGAGCGCAGGTCGTCGGCCAGCTTAGCACCCGTTGTTTGCGGCACCGACACCAAGTTTTCAATGCCAACGGTGTCTTTAATCTGTCCACCAATACGTCCAGCCACCACAGCAACCTTCAGTCCTTTGCGTGCAGAGTAGATGGCAGCGGCCGCACCAGCGGGTCCACCACCAACGACAACGAGGTCGAACTGTCGCTCAACAGGCTCAGCATTCGAGTCTTCCTCGCTGCCGAACATGTCTTCAAGCTTTCCAAGAAGCTCTCCAAGGTCGCCCCGTCCAATGTGAAGCAGTTCGCCATTGGCATAAACAGCGGGGACAGCCTGTATGTTTAATCGTGCCACTTCATCTTGGAAGAGGGCTCCGTCAATCATTTCGGTTGTCACCCTGCTGTTTGTCAAAGCCATGATGTTGAGTGCTTGCACCACGTCGGGACAGTTGGTGCAAGTCAACGACACGTAAGTTTGCAGTTTAATGTCGCCTTTGAGGTTTGCAATTCGCTTTGAAATGGCCTCATCGGGCAGGTTCTTACCCTTGCCGTCGGCATTAAGAACGGCAAGAAGAAGCGAGGTGAACTCGTGTCCATTGGGTATGCCACGGAAGGTAACCCCCACGGGTTGGCCTTCTTTAAGGAGCGAAAACGACAGTTGGTTGTCGTTGGTGTTGCTGAAATTGGCGGTCAATTTGGGCGAAGTGGACACGAAGTCGTTGATGAAATCTTTGAGGTCGTCGCCACAAGAGCATGTTGTGCCGATGCGAACATCAAAGGTAAAATTGTTTTCTAAGCTTGCGAACACGTCGCTAACTTGTTTGAGTATCGAGGAATCGAGCATTTTTTGAGCGTTTTTAAGGAGCTTTTTGAGGGATTGTGGGGAGATAGTGAGCCTGGCATCGCTAGGAAATGAGGAGCATCTAGGATATCTAGAACACCTAGGATGCCTAGGATTACTAGGAAATCTAGGAAACCTAGGATTACTAGGAAACCTAGGAAATCTAGGAAATCTAGAACATCTAAATCATCAAGAGCATCTAGAACATGCAGTAACTCTTTTCCTAATGGCCTTTAAGAAGTTGCCCCATTCCCCACCTTAACGGGGAGACATGGGGCAACAGGGAAAATATATAGGGATTTGTTCGCTTCAATTAAGCGTAATGAGCGGTGTCTTGAGCCATTAAATCTTACCAACGAGGTCGATGCTGGGCTTCAATGTTTCAGCGCCTTGCTTCCACTTAGCGGGGCAAACCTCACCTGGGTGAGCAGCAACGAATTGAGCGGCAGCCACCTTGCGAACCAGTTCTTCGGCGTTACGTCCCACGCTGTTGTCTTGTATCTCGGCGATTTTGATTTTACCTTCTGGGTTAACCACGAAAGTGCCACGATAAGCCATGCCCTCTTCTTCGATGAACACGCCGAAACCCTTAGCCAGCACGCCGAGTGGGTCGGCAAGCATGGTGTAGTTAATCTTCTTAATGCTATCTGAAGCATCGTGCCAAGCCTTGTGAACGAAGTGCGTATCGCAGCTTACCGAGTAAACCTCAACGCCCATCTTTTGCAATTCTTCGTACTTCTCTGCCAAGTCAACCAATTCGGTGGGGCAAACGAAAGTGAAGTCTGCTGGATAGAAGAAGAAAATGGCCCATTTGCCTTTTACGTCTTCGCTAGATACGGTTCTGAACTCGCCATTTTGATAGGCCTGCACCTTAAATTCGGGCAGCATTGAATTGATGATTGATTGCATAATGTTTGTTTGTTATATTTTTTTGAGGCACCGTTGGTGGCGCAATCTTGTTTAGGGATGCGCCCCAACGAGAACCTATTTCATTAGTCTGATTGTTGTTTCGATGTTGTTTTGGAAATCTGTTTGCGTTGCTGGTGTGTAGTTGTGCTGCTTATTTCAGGCGGCTTTCAACAACTTTCCAGTCAATGATGTCCCATACGGCAGCCAAGTGGTCCACACGGCGGTTTTGGTAATCCAGATAGTAAGCGTGTTCCCAAACGTCTATGCCCAGAATAGGGTTGTTTCCGTGGCGTAAGGGGTTTCCGGCGTTGGGTTCTTTGGTGATAACCAGCTTGCCATTGGCATCTTGCGAGAGCCAAGCCCAGCCCGAACCGAAGAGCGTTGCGCCTGCTTGGGCGAACTCTTTCTTGAAATTCTCCACGCTACCGAAGTCACGTACCAGGGCTTCTGCAATCTTTCCCGTAGGTTCGTTGCCTTTAACGGGCGATTTGAACTGCAAGAAGTAGTAGGTGTGGTTCAAAGTTTGGCCGGCATTGTTGAAGATAGGCCCGTCGGGAGCAGTCTTCACGATGTCTTCTACGCTCTTTCCCTCGAACTCGGTGCCTTGTATAAGGGTGTTCAGGGTGTTAACGTAACCTTGGAGATGCTTTCCGTAGTGGAAATTTATCGTTTGCTCGCTGATAACAGGCTCCAAAGCATTGGCTGCGTATGGAAGAGTGGGCATTGTAATACTCATAATCGTTAAAAATAAATTGGTTAAAAACATTTGTACTTTATTCGTTTACGATTGCAA
The DNA here is from genome assembly GCA_905373605.1 of uncultured Prevotella sp. GTDB lineage: Bacteria > Bacteroidota > Bacteroidia > Bacteroidales > Bacteroidaceae > Prevotella. The sequence continues at coordinate 19,608 of CAJPTO010000021.1, read as the reverse complement.
AGTTATGAACAATATCTCCCACCTCAAACAGATAATATCTATTGCGCAATAGGTTTGCTCTATTCGCGTTCGTCTTTCGCCTCATCATTGCCCGTTACTGCCTCGTCTTCTGCGGCTTGGTACACTTCGTCTTCGCCGCCGAGGTTGAGCTTGTCTTTCAGTTTTTGGTACATGAAAGACACGGTCAAGAACAGTGCTCCAAGGATAATGAACACCACAATGCGGCCAACGGCGGGCATGAGCCACACATCGTAGAGGGCCAACTTGGTGATGATGATGCCGAAAGTGGCGATGCTTAGCCAGCGCATCGTTTTATTTCGCAGGCGCATTCCCAGCGTCATCTGCAACGCTCCCACAGCAGCCATCGCCAAAGAGAACGGCGCACTGAACTGCTCTACGCCCATTTGTAGCAGCAAGATGCGCACCATGCTCACCCACAACAGGGTGGAAGCTACGTTAAGGAAGATGGTGAAGAGCTCTAAGGGCTGTTCGGCCTGCCTGTAATAGCCCATGCTGGCATGCACGTAAAGGCCAATGGTGCAACCGATGCCCAGCCATTGCAGCCCGATGGCCGCCATTGGGTCTACAAACCAGCGGTAGAAGAACACGTCGCCTGCAATGAAGAAGGTGGCCAAGAACATGTAACCCACATACAACAAGCCATATTTGCCAACCGCAAAACGCTTGCCGAAGCCCAGGGCAACGCCAAAAAGCGTGGCGATGCGCAGCAAAGTGACCGCCGCATTGTAGGTGGGCGAATACACAAATGCATCCATCTCACGACTGATGAGGTTGTAAATGCACAATATTCCCACACCATATATAAGGAGGTTTCCAGGCGTGTAGAACGCCTGCACACGCTCGCGATAGCGGTCCATGATGCGGGCGAAGGCTATAATGCAAAGCCCTTGGAAGAGTGTGGCCATGAAAGCGGAGTTGAAAACGGGGATAGTTACATCCTCGGGAACGCCATCCGTAAGCCCAATGGCCACCACCACTACTGATATTGCCACGGCAATGGCTGCCGCGATGCCGTAAACCCTGATGCCAAGACGACAATAGAGCCAAAGCAACAGCACCATCTCGGCAGAGAAACATACGCGAAGCATCGCCCCCGTAAAGAACCAAGGCAGGGAGACGGACAAGTAAGTGACGCCCAAAGCCAGGAAGACAACTTGCGCCGCCGACTCTTGTTCTTCGCTGTGGCGCAACCAAAGATGCAGTGCAACGTAGGCCGCACCCATCACAAGTGCCGTTGTGGCAGATGTGTATTTGCAGTAATCGTCTACGTTGGCGATGAAAAACAGGGTGAACATGCTGCTGAACATCATCGCCGCGATATGCAAACCGGTGAACACGCCCGTCATTCCGCGACGCAAGAAGGTGAAACTGCTGGCGTTGGCAAGTACCCAAAACAGGGCAAAGAAAGCTATCTGAACACCCACAGACAGGCTGCCGTAATCGTGACCACTAAGCGATAGCACCATATATGTGGCCATTGTGCTAACCAATGGCAATTCGTTCCAGCGATTGCCCCACGAGAGTGAGAAGCTTCCGAGGTTGAGAACAGACATGTATGCGTAGAGGAAAAGGAAGTTGGGCATGTCGGTTGCAGCGAGGAAGGGGGCAAGAAATCCGCCCACGATGGCCGTAACGGCCAGTTCGCGACGCTCATAATGGTGGGCTGTCCACGCCATGAACGCCGTCACAACCACCATGATGCCGAAGGCCACTGGCTGAGAAAACAGCTCATAATAGTTGTAAGCGATGGATGTTGTGACGTAATACACGGCACAACCGCCGCCTGCCAGCAGCGAACTGAACGAGCGATAGCGCTTGTTTAGCTTTAAGGCGATGCCCAAAAGCGCAGTACCCACGGCGAAACCAAGGGCTGTGCGCATGGTGTGGCCTATCCAATTTTTGTCGATGGCATACTTCACGAAGAAGCCAATGCCGAGAACGAGCACCAGAATACCTATCTTCCCGAGGAGGTTTTCGCCGATGAACTTTTCGAAGTTGAAACTATCTGTGCCCGTTTTCACCGATGTTTGCGGTGCGTTGTAGGCTTGCGAAGTACCCTCTTCGCTGTTTTCTCCCGTTTCAGATTGTTTTCTTAGCATTTCCAGATTTTCTTTCCCTGTATAATGCATTTTCTCTTCGGTAACAGCCTGCTGTTCTTCAGCATCGTTTGTGGCAAAGGCGGCCACAGGTTCGTGCTCTTGCAAGCCCTCTTGCGGTTGCGTTTCGGCCTGTTGGTCAGCATTGTTGGTGGTTGTTTGGCGTTCATCATGCCGTTCTTCGTTCGCCAAAGCTTCATTATCCGCGCTGGTGGGCAACTTTTCTCCCACTTCTTTTTCGCCTTCGGCCGATAGTTGTTCGGCGTTTTGGTTCGTCAGAGCATCCGTTTCAGCGTTCGTCAGAGCATCCGTTTCAGCATCCGTCTTCGTGTCAACGGGCGAAACGGGCACCACAATCGTGGGCACATGTCCGCCCACACGTTGCGTTTCGTTCACAGCCTGCACCTTTTCATCGGGTTGGGCCGCAGTTTGTGCAGCGTTATCATCTTTTGGTGCATAGTCAATCGTCGGTTCAGGGATGGTGTTTTGCACGGCATCCGAATCATTCTGCTTTTCGGCTGCATCTTCCTTGCCCTTGGCATGAGCCGCGTCAACGCTTTGTTGTACATTCTGAATTACCTCATCGGCCAGTTCATCCAGCGATTTAGAGAGAGTTTCTATTTTGGTTTGCAGCATTCTCAGCTGGAAAATCATCTCGTTAAACTGTCCTGCAAGCATCAGGCGGACGGCTATTACCACGATGCCTATCACAACAAGAGCGAGGAATAAATATAGTCCAATTTCGTTGTCCATATGCGTATGTGCTGGGTTAAGTTATATAAAAAGGTATAATACGTAGCAAAGTTATACAAAATATCGATTGTGTTGCGATTACGTGTGTTAAAAATAAAGAATTTCGTGCACATTTCATGCCGTGTTTCTTTGCACTGAACAAAGCAATTGGTTGCTTCCATTCGTACAGATGGCGAAGAAGCCCGCTTAAGAGGCGCATGCTTTTGCTCTGTATGCTGCGCTATGCCATCGGCTGGCAATTGATATAGAGGTGTCTGGCATATGGTGTACAGGTGTACGGCATAAGGTGTACACGTGTACGGCATAAGGTGTACACGTGTCTGGCATATGCCAGACACCCGTGATTAGATGCAAATGGCGTTGCAACAAACGTTTCTTACATTTGGCATTGCATTATTCTAGGCGAGCGAATGGTGAGAAATGAAGACCAACCGCATAACAAGTGTTGGCGTAACTTATTGGTTTCTATCCCATCAACTTGCGCACAACAATCACTCAACCACGTCGAATACATGGTAAGACACGCCGTATCCGCACCAATATCCCAAGCCGCCGTGGATGTTCGAGCGGATGTTCTGCATGGAATTGAAGAGGGGGTTGCGGCCTTCGCCTTGATAGTCGTCCATGCTTTTCCAAAACTCGTACGAGGTGGAGTCGATATGGCAAAACTTAATGTACACTGTTTCGTCTTGCTTAAAAAAAGTGCCCTTGGGATTGACCACGTTTTGCCTGGCATTGTTGATGATAACCGAGGCGTGTGTGGGCAAAAAGCGGTCGTTAAAAGTGCCGATGTGGGTGGAATGATAGTCAGACTGCTCGTTGTCTTGACTTACAAAAACCTTGTAATAGTCGGTTGTGGTGGGGTCGTCATTGAAGTCGGCGCGCAGTTTATAATAACTGGGATACAGCGGAAGCGGCTCTGCCACGATGGAAGTGAGCGGAACAGGCTTGGGAATGGTGGTTGTGGCGTGTGCGTGAAACTGCATGTAGTCTACGCGCAAGGTGTAAATCTTGCCCACTTCGCCGCGCATGTCGGATGTGGTATATATATAAGGAGGGAAAAAATCGTTGCGAGGCATACCCGTAAGCACCACTTCGCGCTGGCCATCGCTCACTGTCACCTTGGCCCAACGCAGCAAGTGACGCTCCAGCGAGTCGGTGGATTGCAGCTGTTTAGATACCGCGATGGTGGTGGTTAGCTTCACAACGGGAAACCCGCCGCTGTCTATCCATCCCTCAACAACGAGTTGTTCGGGTGCTTGCGGCACTTCTGTTTCTTCGCAAGCAAAGCAAAGGCAAGCCAACAAGAATAAAAAAAATCTGTACATGGGCTTAAAACTTAAAGAAATAACTTACAGAGGGCATGAAAGGTAGCCGCCGTGGCAACAGCGACATGGGGCGATAAGAATAGCCATCACCATCGATGCGTATGCGCCAAAACAGGTCGTTGCGCCGCAAGTTGGCGTTGTAGACGGAGATGTTTAGCCCATGTTCGCGCCCGTTGCGGCTGTAAAGCAGGTAGTTGGCCGAGAGGTCGAGGCGCGTATAGGTGCCCAGGCGTGCGCCATTGTGCCGTCCGAACTGCGATACGAGGTTGCCATCTAGCAGGTAGAAGTTTTCGGGAGCGGTGAATGGCGTACCACTGGCCCACACCAATGTGGCTCCCAGCCGCCAACGTGTGCTTAATTGCAGGGATGCAACGGCATTAAACTCGTGCACGCGCTCATGGTTGGCGGGATAATTGCCCAAAAGGGGCGAGCCAGGATAACGCCGTTGCGCCCTACCCCATGCGTAACTCATCCATCCCGTGAGCCTTCCGGTGCGCTTCTCCAGCATCAAGTGCAGGCCATAATTGCGGCCGTTGCCCTCAATGAGGGCCTGAGTAAGGTTGTCTTGTGGGTTGAAAATCACCTCGAAGGGCGTTGTTACGTACTCGAATTGATGGAAAAGCCGCTTGTGGTAAACGCCCACAGTGAGCTGAAAAGCCCCTCGGAGCAAGGGTTTTCGGTAGTTGGCCGAGAGGTTTATGGCGCGTTGCGGACGATGATTGGTCGACGACGACATCCAAAATTCGCTGGGAAGGTTGATTGAAGAGAAGCCCGTGCGAAACAAGTATTGCCGCTTTACACTGCCGCTAACGAGGAATGTACCCACAGGCGACTGCCAAACGAGGTTGAGCAGTGGGTCGATGCCCCAGAAAAGGGCATCGGGCGAGCGGTAAAACGTGGCCCGCACGCCGCCCGTTAGCTGCAAATGCTCGGTCAAGGGTAAGGACATGTCGACCCCGAGCGATGTTTCCAGTGTGCGTTGGCGTTGTGGTGAAGGTGAAGAATATTGCCTGTCGCCGCTTATTTCGGGCGACTGAAGCCGCAAGCGATGGTAAACGGCGGCGGCATGGAGGCTTAATGGGCCGTGTGCGAAGTGGGCCTGGTATCCCCAATCGGTGAGTGAGGAGGGCAAGTTCATCTTTATGTTCTCGAAAACAGAAGAAAAGTTGTTGGTGTAGGCCGAGAGATAAGCCGTTTGCTTGAGCGTTGAACGGCCCATGCGGCGTGTCCAATGCAGTGCGCCAACGTAGTTTTCCCACAGCAGTTTGCCCGAATATGACGATTGCCTGTCGTCAAGAAGCGCATCGTCTTGTCCGCTGTAATAGTCCATTTGGAGAGTGTTTTTGCTGTCAGGTTGATACGTCCAGGTTAGGTTTGCATCGTAAAAGCCATACTTAAGGGCCATGTCAGTGACGTTAAGCAGTTTGTGATAAAGCAGGTTAATGTAGGCCCAGCGTCCCGAAACGGCCACACTGGCCTTTCTTCCCGTGGGAATCCGCAGTGTGGCTTGCGAAGAAATGATGCCCACACTGCCCTCTGCGGAGAGCTTACGAGCGATGGTGTCGGGCGAAGAGAAGTTGACAAAACCGCCGAGCCTGTTGGCATAACCCGCCGTCAGTGCTGTTGGTGAAAGGCGCATTTGCGAGAAATGCGAGGCGTTGAACACCGAAAAGAAACCCATCAAGTGGGCGGCATTGTGCACTGGCACGCCGTTAATGGCCATTTCGTTGTGTGCATTGTCGCAGCCTTCGATGTGAAGTCCGGCATCCAGTTCGCCACTTGTCTGCACATTAGGCAGCGTTTGAGCAAAGCGCAGGGGGTCGGCATTGCCGAAAAGCTTGGGCATGTCGGCAAGAAAGTCGAGGTTGAGCGAGAGTTGTCCCAGCTGGTTGGCTCTCAAATTGCCACGAAGGCGGGGCGCAACAACGTCGATGTTGCGCAGGTTGGCAGCCTTAATCGAGTCGGTTGTTTGTGCCTTGGCAGGCAAAATCAAGGCCATGAAGGGCAAGGCGAGCCATGTTTTTCGCATTGCAAAAGGGTTTAAGGAGCGAATAGCAATGGTGTTTTGAGCGTTGTTATAAGGATTGGTAAGTGTATGTCAGCGATGTGTTGTAGACATTGCTCGTTGTGTGACGTGCTTTCTAGGTGAAAGCGACATCGCCCAAGGCCATCTCATAACCTTGGGCGATGTAAAAGGGGTTTACTTGTTAAACATTCTTTCGAACGATTCAATCAGGTTAGTGGCCTGTTTGAACACGTCGGGGAAGTTTTTCTTTGAGAAATAACTGTTGAAGGCATAGCTGGTGTTGTCGTCAAACTTCAGCAAGGCGTATCCTTTCCAATGGCCAACATCCTTTCCAACGTCCTCGTGAGGCTTGTTTTGGAATGCGCCAATCTCAATATTTGCAATTCTTTCTTTTTCGCCATTCAAGAAAATGCCGGCATTGATGTGCTTGTTGGCCTCTGTTACAAGGTCTTTAAACTCTTTTTCGGTGTAATAATAATTTTCCTTTCCACGTGTTTCAAATCCAAGGTCAATCTTTTGGAAGTAATTGTTGAAGTTACTGCCATCGTCGATAAGGCCTTTCATCTGCACTTTTCCCAGAATGTCGACAGCCATTTTCACTTCTCCCACACTCTCAATGCGCTCGTTGGTGCCCTTTCCGTTGGCCGAAATAATCATGTGGCACAGGTTCTTGTCGCCCACTTTCACCAAAGCATCGAAACTAGCACCTTTCGAACCCTCGAAAAGAGCTTGCTTCACCTCCACCACATACTTGTTGATGGTGAGTTTGCAATTGGCCTCAACCATGTCTTTGGCTGCATCTATGGTGGCACTAGCTTTCACCTTGGTGTTGAGTTCGGCCGAAAGTAAGGTGTTTCCGCCGCGGGTAAGGGTAAGCTTTGCATGCTCTGGTACAGAGAGATAGGCCAATAGCTTCGTCTTCACCTGCCTATCTCCATCATCTACCCAACCATAGGTGTCAAGGAATGGCACGAAGGCAGATGTTTTCTCGCCGCTTAATTCGAGTTTCAGCACACATTGCTTGTTGTTGTTGTCGGTAAAGCTCACTTGCAGGTCGCTTGCATCGGTGCGAACCCATTTGTTGTTCTCCACCGTGAAGTGGCCAGTAAACTTCGAAAGGTCAAGGATGCGCTTCACAAACTGCACATCGCCCTCGCGTCTATCGAGTTTTTCAAAAAAACTTTTCTTTGTTGTTTTCCACCATTCATCCGTTTTATCATCGGCCTTGAGGTCGGAAAGATTGTTTCTCACATAGTTAGCAAGGTTATCAAGCTCGGTAAAGTCGTTGGAGTTTACCAGAGCAATAGCCTCTTTGGCTGCTTTATCCCACTCTTGTTTTTTCTGTTCAACAGTCAGCGTGGTGTTGATTTTTGTTTTGTCACCAGGGTCTGTACCGCCATTGATGGGGTCGTTCTCTTCGTTAGACGAGCCACAAGCGGCGACGCCCAATGTCAATGTGGCTCCTAAGAACAGGTAGCCCAAACGTCTTAATTCTCTCATGTCATTTAATTTTTAAAGTTAATTTAATGCCTTTCGGCGTTGTTATAGTCACACTTGGTGATGAAGTATGTTCGTTATAAAATCAGTGTGCAGGTTCGTTCGTGCCTTAACCCCTACCCAAGGCACGGGGTTGCTATGATGTTTTCGGCAGCGTGGTGTCACAACTCATGAACTGGATAATTCTAAAAGTTCAGAAACTTATCATTAGTTTTTTCTGTCTATGATAAAGTCTACGTATGCTTTCAAGGCATTTTTCAGTTCTTCGTCGGCCACAAAGCCGTCTACAAAGTCGTTGGCTCGCGCTCTACATTCGCCCATTTTCTGCTCGGCGTAGGCAATGCCGCCGTTGTTCTTGGTGAATTCCACCAGCAGTGCAATCTCTTCGGCCGACACATTGCGCGCCTTAACCTTTCGTGCCAGTGCCGCCATTCGTTCATCGCCCGTGGCATTAAGGGCATAAAGCGCAGGCAGTGTTAGCTTTCCTTCGGCCATGTCGTTGCCAGTGGGCTTGCCCAGTTGCGCAGAAGGGAAGTAATCGAAGATGTCATCGCGTATCTGGAAGATAACACCCACATCGTTTCCAAAGGCACGTGCGGCCTCAACAACCTGCTTGTGTGCCCCAGCAGCCTTAGCCCCGATAACGGCACAAGCCTCAAAGAGGGCGGCCGTTTTTTGTCTTATCACATCGAAATACACCGCTTCCGAGAAGTTGGCGTTGGAAATGTTGGTCAGTTGCAGTATTTCGCCGTTGGACAACGTTCGTCCAAGCTCGGCCAAGTCGCAAACGATGTCGCAATCGTTGGTGCGCGCGATGTTAAGCAAGGCCGTGGAGAGGATGTAATCACCAACGAGCACAGCCACCTTGTTGTTGTACGAGGCGTTAACCGATGCTTGTCCGCGGCGTTCTCCGCTTTCGTCCACCACATCGTCGTGCACAAGGCTTGCGGTGTGCAACAATTCCAGGCCCACAGCGGCATATTGCGCCACGGGAGTAACCTTGCCGAAGCTTTTAGCCATCAGCAAGATGAGCATGGGGCGCATGCGCTTACCCCCTTTTGCACGAACATGCTCAAGAGCTTGGCCAAGTAGGCCGTCTTCGTGCGTCAACGACTTGTCGAACAGGGCGATGAAGTCTTGTAATTCGGTATATATAGGTGTCCGTATGGTCGACAAATAATCCATGTATTCTCAAATTTGACACAAATTTACACAATAATTCGTTACCAACCCCAATTTATTTCGTAATTTTACACGATAGAACAATAAAATAATTATGGATAAACTGTTTCTCATTGATGCTTACGCGCTGATATACAGGTCGTACTATGCCTTTATAAACAATCCCCGGATAAACTCTAAAGGGCTGAACACATCGGCCATCATGGGCTTTTGCAACACGCTTAACGAGGTGTTGACCAAGGAACACCCCACACACATGGGGGTGGCTTTCGACCACGGGCTTACTTTTCGGCACGAAGCTTATCCACAATACAAGGCGCAACGCCAAGAAACGCCCGAAGACATCAAGCGCGCCGTGCCTATCATCAAAGACATCCTTAAGGCTTTCCGCATTCCCATCTTGCAAGTAGACGGATTTGAGGCCGATGACATCATCGGAACGCTTGCGCTGAAAGCCGGACAACAAGGCGTTGACACCTACATGCTTACGCCCGACAAGGACTATGCGCAGCTGGTGGGGCACAATGTTTGGATGTATCGCCCACGACATGGCGGCGGTTACGAAACATTGGGCGAAGAAGCGGTGAACCAAAAATACAACATCGCATCGCCAAGGCAGGTGATAGACCTGCTGGCTCTGATGGGCGACTCGGCTGATAACTTTCCCGGATGCCCTGGAGTGGGCGAAAAAACGGCCTCGAAGCTCATCAACGAGTTTGGTTCGGTGGAAAACTTGCTTGAAAACACCGACAAACTGAAAGGAAAGATGCGCGAAAAGGTGGAAACGGCCGTTGAAGACATCAAGATATCTAAGTTTCTTGCCACTATCAGAACGGATGTTCCCGTGGAACTGGACATGCAACAGATGCAACTGAAAGAGCCAGATGCGGGCAAACTGCAAGAGATTTTCGCCGAACTGGAGTTTAAGAGCTTTGCCAACCGCTTGCTGGGCAAGGCCGAAAAGCCCAAAACGGCCGACAACAGGCAGCTGTCGCTCTTCGACCAACCTGCAGAAAGCACGCCACAAACCACAGCTAACGAAAGCGCAACGCCACAAACCAACCGACAAACGCTGGAAACGACGCCCCACGAATACCATCTTGTGCAGACCGAAGCCGACATCGAAAGGCTCATCACACTGCTCGCGGCGGCCGAAGTGGTTAGCTTAGACACCGAAACCACAAGCACCAACGCCATTGAAGCGCAGCTGGTGGGGCTTAGTTTCGCCATAGAACCCCACAAAGCCTATTATGTGCCTGTGCCAGAAGACGCAAACGAGGCACAGAATATCGTGGAAAGGTTTCGCCCAATTTACGAAAACACGAAGACATTAAAGGTGGGACAGAACATCAAATACGACCTTGAGGTGCTTCGTTCTTACGGAATAAGGCTGCAAGGACCGCTTTTCGACACGATGGTGGCCCACTATCTGCTGCAACCCGAACAGCGACATAACATGGATTTCATGGCCGAAGTGTACCTTAATTACGAAACGGTGCACATCGATGCACTTATCGGACCCAAGGGAAAAGGCCAGAAAAGCATGCGCGACCTAGCCCCCAGCGAAGTGTATGCCTACGCTTGCGAGGATGCCGACATCACCTTGCAACTCAAAAACGTGCTGCAACCACAACTTGCCAAGGCCAATGTGGAGCAGCTTTTCAACGAAGTGGAGATGCCATTGATACCTGTCTTGGCCGAGATGGAATGCAATGGGGTGTGCATCGACACGGCCGCACTGAAAGAAACATCGCAGGTTTTCACCGAGCGCATGCTGCAATTGGAACAGCAAATTTATGAAGCGGCCGGCAAAACGTTTAACGTGGCTTCGCCAAAACAAGTGGGCGACATCCTTTTCGGCGAGATGAAAATCATCGACAAGCCCAAGAAAACCAAGACCGGACAATATGTTACCAGCGAAGAGGTGCTGCAAACGCTCCGTTCGAAGCACCCCATCGTGGCGCATATCCTCGACCATCGCGCGCTTAAAAAGCTGCTGGGCACTTACGTTGACGCGCTTCCCAAGCTGATAAACCCTCGCACGGGCCACATACATACATCGTTCAACCAGACTGTAACGGCCACGGGGCGGCTCTCTTCGAGCGACCCGAACCTGCAAAACATACCTGTTCGGGGCGAAGACGGCAAGGAAATTCGCAAGTGTTTCATTCCCGAACCGGGTTGTTTGTTCTTTTCGGCCGACTATAGTCAGATAGAATTGCGGGTGATGGCTCACCTTAGCCAGGACCCAAACATGGTCGAAGCCTTCCGCGAAGGCTACGACATCCATGCTGCAACGGCCGCAAAGATATACGATAAGCCGGTGGAAGAGGTTACGCGCGATGAACGTACGAAGGCCAAACGCGCCAACTTCGGCATCATTTACGGCATAACGGTGTTTGGTTTGGCCGACAGGCTGAACATAGAACGCGCCGAAGCCAAGCAGCTTATCGACGGATATTTCAAGATGTTCCCACAAGTGCAGGCGTATATGGAGCAAGCCAAGGAGCGCGCAAGGGCGAATGGCTATGTAGAAACGTTCTTCCACCGCCGCCGTTACCTGCCCGACATCAACAGCAACAACGCCACTGTGCGTGGATTTGCCGAGCGTAACGCCATCAATGCGCCCATACAAGGGTCGGCAGCCGACATCATCAAGGTGGCTATGGTGCGCATCTTCCAACGCTTCCAACGCGAAAACATCCGCTCGAAGATGATATTGCAGGTGCACGACGAATTGAATTTCAGCGTTGTTCCTGATGAAAAAGAGCTGGTTGAACGCATCGTGATGGAAGAAATGCAAGCCGCTTATCCGCTCGATGTGCCTCTCGTTGCCGATGGCGGATGGGGAAACAACTGGTTGGAAGCGCATTGAAAGGGAAATAATAGTGGCAGGAATAGTCCGAATTGTCTGACCAGTCCGACTTGTCCGACTTGTCCGACTTGTCCGACTTGTCTGACCAGTTCGACCAGTTCGACCAGTCTGATCAGTCTGATCTTTCTACAAAAAAAGCGTTCGAGGCCATGCTTCGAACGCTTTTTTAATTGGGCACACGCCCCTTTATAAGGAGCTATGTGCGAAGGTAATTATTATAAACTATGAGGGTAAATCTCCTAAATTCGTGTGTCGGCCTACTTCTTCAGCTGTTTGAGCAGCTTACCAGCCGTGTCTGAGAGCAGCGTTATTGCGCCTGCCAGTATCACAGTGTCTTTAATGACAAGCCTACCTGCACCAGATAACAACGGGAAACCATGCTCCCCACTGCCCAAATCGGGCACCCAACACTCGGGCGTCGTTATCAAAAATGACAATGTCCCTATGGTCATGATGATGCAAAGCAACTCGCCGAAGATGCCGATACGCGGCGAAAACATGCCCAAGAACACCAATATGCCAATGCTCATGATAAGGCAACCCAAGCCGTAAGAGAACACGTAGGTGCGGTTTTCCTCATGCCATTGGCGGTTTTTCAACACCAATTCGCCTTCTTTGTTCTTATATTGCTTGTACTCGGGGGCTTCCTTGGCATAGAAGAAGCTCATAAACGGACTGTTAGCAACGAAGGGTACGATGCCGTCGGCTTCGTAATGGGCGAACTTCAAACCACCTATCCAAACGAAAACAATGAGTATGGCCACGCGGATGAGGTTCAATCCTGTTTGACGTAAGTTGGACGCAAACTCAAGAAATGCAATTACTTTATTCTTCATTCTTTAATGATTAAAAACGTTTGCCTTGAAAAAAGGCAATGGATGAATGGATATTTACTTACAAAGACGCTTCATGTGCCTTGAAACAACATGAATGGCACTGCATGAAGCTGTGCCGTAATGGTCTTTTTCACCTTGCAAAGATAATGCATTGCAAGGCAAAAAGGACGCGAAACACCATCGTATATGCCTATTGAGACATTGAGAAAACCTATCAGTTCACCACAGCAACCTTGCAAGCCACGCCGCTTTTGCCCTCTTCGGTTGCCTCCAGCACCACGTAAACGCCACTCACAACGCGCTTTCCGCGCAAGTCGGTGGCATCCCAAGTAAACATTCCGCCGTTACTTCGCCCCTCTTTCACGAGCGTTCCGTTAGGCGAAACAATCTTGACGTAAGCATTGGGCGAGAGGTTCACGATGCGAATGGGCCCTGTGTAGCCAGGTTCCACGGGGTTGGGATAGGCATAAGCCTCCCTACCCTCGCCCGTTTGCGGCTCTGTTGCGTCGCCCTGATATGAGCAAAGTCCGTTTTCGGTGGCGAAAAACACCTCACCCGTGGTGGGGTTTATGGCGATGTTGTTGATGGCATTGTCGTTGAGCGGACTATTCTCTTTGCTGAAATGCACCAATTGTTGCAGGTTGTCGGCCGATATAAGGTAAGCCCCATCGCTGTTCGTACCCATCCATTTGCGGTTTGCCCCGTCGATGACGATGTGGGTTATGTAAGTTTCGTTGAGCAGATAATCGGCATTGTTGGTGCCATCGTTTCGCGGAATTTTAAACTGGACGAAATGATTATCCACCTCATTGCCGCGTATTTGCAGGTAAAGGGGGGCGCTGTCGGTGCCCACCCAGAGGTTTCCTTCGCGGTCTTCGGTAACACATGTAACGCGTGTTACGTGCAGGCTAAGGCCGTCTTGATTGGTAAACGTGCTGTAAACCGTGCATTCGCCCGTGGTTGGTTTATAGCAAATAAGGCTGGGAACAATCCAATGGTTGTTGCAAAACCACACCCATCCACGGCTGTCCACCAACATTTGGGTCATGTTCTTGAAGCTAAGTCCCTCGGCCATGAGCTGTTGTTGGTGCCGACTTTCCATCTGTTGGCCGCGCGGAATGGTGAGCAACGACTGGCTTCTTGTTTGGCTGTTGGCCAACCAAAGGTTGCCTTGTGCATCGAAAGTCAAGGCATTAACGATAACATAATTGTTGTCTAGTTCATTTCCCCTGTCCACAGCTGGCAGCAAAGGGCTGTTGTCGCGATTGAAAAAAGCCTTTAAACGTCCGTCTTGAAATTCGTAAAGGCCTGGCCTTCCGCTCACAAACACGTGGTTAATGTCCAGTGGGTCGACGGCTAAGACATTGATGTCATTGAAGGCGATGCCCGTAGTTGCGGCCACATCGTCTTGATAAAGAGTCCACGAACCATCACTTTCCAGTATCTGCACCATGCCCGGATAGGCTTTTTGCGCACCTCCCGAGGCGTAAGCACCGCCAACAGTGTAAAGCCGACCAGCAACGAACTTCATGAAATAGAAGTTGTTGTAGCGTGGTCCGCCCACATTGGCCTTCTTAGCTTCTTCCAAAAGCTTGGCATCCGTTGGCGTTTGCGGGTTCGGCTGATACTCCCCCACCCTCTTCCAGCTGTTAATGTCGTTGAGATTATCCGTTAGCTGTGCGGCATAACAACCCTCAGCGTCCGAGTAAGCAAAGAGTTGGTTGCCGTCAATGCGTGTCCAGTTCACCTTAAACCCAAGGTTATAGGTTTCGGCAATCACCATTTGTCGGGCATCAACCTTCACAATACCAAATCCCGTTGCCAGATAAGTGTTTGCCCCATGCGAGAGAATGCCATACACAGTCTTATCAACCATCATCGTTTTGCGGTAGAAATCAGATAGGTTCACCACATTGCCGTTGGGCATAACGAAGTCGATGTTCTGGTTATCGTACACCACCACCAGTCGTTTTGCCACGTTGTTCCAAGAGATAAAGGCGATGGGCGTGTCGGTAAGCCCATTAACTCGGTCGAATGTTTGCACGCTTTGGTCGGCCATGTTATAAGCAAACAAGCGTTTGGATGCCAGCACATAGAGCGTGTTCCCAGCCTTTTCAATCTGCGTTATCTCGCTGTATGCCGTGTAACTGCGCCATAATGAGGCCTGCACGGGCAAGCTGAAGCTTAACAACAAGGCTAGGAATATGGTGATTATCGAACGTTTATGCATGAGGATTTATCTATTTTGTGGTTATAACCTTATAACGCAAGAAGGGAGTGAATATTATAAACAGCCACATCCCCAATCCCTCTCCAAAGCTGGAGGGGCGTGATTTGCTTTGCAAACTCAAACCCAATGGCTGCCTTTGCGAAAGAAATAACCAAAAAGCATGTGGCCATACCCTACAAAGGAACTGATGAAACGCAAAAGATGGAAAGGTGAAAAAGGGTTATCATCCACTCTCAATCAATAAACATATCGCGCCCCTTTCCCTTTGGAGAGCGGGCTTTAGGTAAGGCTTTCTGTCTTAATGTATTCTATCAGCTTAGCCACAGCCCTAGCCCTGTGCGATATTTTGTTCTTGATGTCGGGCCCAAGCTCGGCAAAAGTCATGTCGTAACCATTAGGAACAAAGAGTGGGTCGTAGCCAAATCCCTCCGTTCCATGTTTTTCGGTGGCGATACATCCCTCAACAATGCCCTCAAAGAAAAGAGGTTTGTCAACAGCCAACGTGTTATTGGGTGGCGCAACAAGGGCGATGACCGTGCGAAACCGTGCTTCACGATGGGTGTTGTCGGCCAATCTTGCAAGCAACTTACGCATGTTAGCCTCGCTGTCGTGCCCTTCTCCGCCGGCATAACGTGCCGAATACACGCCTGGTTCGTTATTTAGGGCATACACTTCCAGCCCAGTGTCGTCGGCAAAGCAAGCCATGCCATAGTGTTCCAGCACATATTGTGCCTTGATAAGGGCGTTTTGTTGTAGCGTTGTACCCGTTTCGGGAATGTCTACCGTGCAACCGATGTCATTTAATGACAGCACTTGCAAGCTACTTGGCATAATCTGGCGTATCTCTTCCAGCTTATGCGTGTTGTTTGTTGCGAAAACGATGGATGAATTCATAAAAGTGAAAATTAAAAGCATCTCCAAAGGGAGAGAAGAGTGATTGGTCTGATAAGTCCGGCTGGTCTGACAAGCCCGACAAAGTCCGATTGGTCTGACAAAATCCGACAAGTCTGATTGGTTCGACTGGTCTGACAAGTCCGATTGGCCCGACAAAGTCCGACAAGTCTGACTGGTCTGACAAGTCCAATTGGTCCGACAAAATCCGACTTGTCTGATTGCTCTAAAAACCTTTAACTCCTGCTTCCCTGATAAATCAGCGTTGTCATTTTATCCTCCGCAAACACCTCGCGAGCCACGTTTTGCAATTCTTCGGCCGTGATGTCATCAATCTGTTGCAGCAAGTTATCGATGTTTTTCTCCTTATTGAAATGGAGGAACGTCTTTCCGAAGTCGAGAGCGAAGCCCTCCCTGTTGTCGCATGCCACGCATATTTGGCCCTTAATCTGCCGTTTGGCGGCAGCCAATTGTTTTTCAGAGAGCGGTTTATCGATAAGCATGTTCAGCTCCTTGCGCACCAAACGCAGGCAACGGCGCACATCCTTGTGGTCGCAACCAAAGTAAACACACCACACACCCGTGTCGGCATAGCTCACCATGTTGCTCTCAACGTTGTACACAAGACCGTTTCTTTCGCGCAAGGCAACGTTCAAACGAGCGTTCATGCCCGGCCCGCCAAGCATGTTGTTGGCCAAATAGAGTGGCAGCCGGCGCAAGTCGTAGGTGCTGAAAGCGCGATTGCCCAACATCACATGCGCCTGATGCGTGTCCATTTGCCGCACAATCTCTTGCGCACGATAATCGGGTAGGGGTTCTCCCTCGTGCGTATCGATGTTAGGAACAGCCTCTGGGAACCTTTTCGTTGAAAGCTTCAGAAACTGCACAAGCCACTTGAAATCCAACTCGCCGTAAGCAAAAAACACCATGTTGCAGGGTCTGTACATCCGTCGCGTGAAGTATTTCACATAATCGGAAGTGTAAGTGCGCAGCGTTTCGGCATTTCCAAGGACGTTATGTCCAAGGGCATGACCCGAGAAGAGTGCGTTTTCGAAGTCGTCGTAAATCAATTCGGCGGGCGAGTCGTTGTAACTTTCAATCTCATCGCATATCACTTCAATCTCCCTTCGCAGTTCGCCCTCGGGATACTTGCTGTCAAACACCATGTCAGTGAGCAGTTTCACCGCCCTAGGAGCATGTTCGCGCGGTATGGCCGCATGATAAACGGTGTCTTCCTTGTTGGTGAAGGCGTTGATGTCGCCGCCAACACTGTCCAGGCAATTCAAGATGTTGATAGACGAACGCTTGCTCGTTCCCTTGAAAGAGGCATGTTCGCAGAGATGCGCCAAGCCCATTTCGTCTGAACCTTCGTTACGTGTTCCGGCGTTAATCTGAAAGCCGCAGTAAACCACAGGCGACGAAGAAGGCCTGTGAATGATGCGAAGACCATTGGGAAGGGTGGCCGTGTTATACTTATTGTCCATGCGGATGTGGGGAGAAGTGGATGTGGTCATTGTGCTGTTGATGAGAAAAAGGCGACGCGTGCTCGTCGCAAGCACACATCGCCGAATAAACCAAAATAAATATTACATGAAAAAAAACTGTTCTTTTGTTAGTTGACGAGGTGATTTCTAGATATTCTAGGTATCCTAGGCTTTCTAAATATCCTAGGCTTTCTAGATATTCTAGGTTTCCTAGTTTTTCTAGATTTTCTAGATTTTCTGGTATAGCCTTATAAAAGGCGTCAGCCATTTTTTCACCCTTTCACCTTTTCACTTTTTCACCTTTATAGCAGTGCTTGTATCTCGGCATCCAAGTCTTTAATCTGTGCATCGCGCTTTTGCAGGGTGTTGTTTCGGTCGATGAGGAAGAACGTAGGCAGCGTTTGCACGTTGTATTGTGCAAGCACGGCACTGCGTGTACCGTTTTCGTCCCACACGCTAACCCAAGGCAATGCAGCCGTTTTGGTTTTCCAGAAATGCTCTTCGGGGTCGAACGACACCTGATAGATTTCAAAACCGCGGTCGTGATACTTGTTGTAGATGTCGCGCATCATCATGATGCGTTTCAAACTGCCCTCCATGCCAAACGCTTGGAAATCCAGCAGCACCACCTTACCTTTCAAGTCGGTGAGCCGGCGCGTACGTCCGTGGTTGTCGGGAAGGGCAATGTCAATCACTCCAGCCACCTGAACCTTGTCGGCACTGATTGTCTGGCGTGCATTGTTTTCCACAATGCGCACATTCTTCATGCCCTCAATGGCGATGTTGTGGAGGTTAAGCCCACGTTCGGCCTTAGGGAAATAGGTATCCCAACTTGTTGCCACGGCTGCAAACACCTTCACATCGTCTTTGCTGCTGCGTGGGTTAAAGATGAGCATGTTGGCATTTCCCAGCACGATGGTTTGGAAAAGGGCGTAATACGAATAAGCCTTCATGGGCTCCTTAAAGATATAATTGAGCTTCACCTTATTCTTATATCCCTCCAACACCTTTGCCACACTGTCTTCAACGGCCTGCACGCCCAGCGTTGCGCTGTTGGCAATGGCAGTGACATGCGTTTGCAGGTCGAGCTGCATGTAGGCCAGTTCGCGTATCTTCGCACATTCTTCGCTGCCGCTCACCTCATAATTGGCCGTCATGGTGGGGTAGGCGGCCTTCACCGTGATGTTCTCAGTGGAGTCTACAGCGAGGTTCACCATTTGGTTTGCTATGCGCAAGCGATAGAATTCGGGTGCTTCGGGAGCCTTCTGGCTGAAGTCGAAGTTTCCGTTTTCGTCCAATTTAACGCTGTCTACCGCCACAGGCCCGTTCAAACTCATGTTTTCAAGATAGAGTGTAGAGTCTTTAGCCTGTGTGATGGTTCCATTGATGTGGAACTTTTTCTCGGAGCACGATGCCAACGACACGATGGCAACTGCCATAACAGCAGTAGAGAGTATTCCCGATAGGTTCTTTTTGTTCATTTCTAGCGAGTTGATTAACTTGTTTGCAAAGTTAAAATAAAGCTATGAAAATACAAAACCGTTAAGCGGATATTTTGTTCTCGCCATTCAATCTTTTGCCTTTTGTTTATGCATCTTTTATCATTCATCATTTTTCCACTGCAAATAATAGGTGTCTGGCATATGGTGTACAGGTGTCTGGCATATGCCGTACACGTGTACACCATATGCCGTACAGCTGTACGGCATATGCCAGACACCTACAATTCGTTTAAAACAATGTTGGCAATACAGACAAGTTAAATAAGTTTGCTTATTACATACTACGATAGTATTCGCCATTAATGAATAATATTCATAAGATGTTTATAAGAATAGGCATTGTTGTGTTCTAGCTTTTTCCGAACAGCTTTTCCACAACACAATAACATTATCTTATATTTTTTTTTAGATAGAAAAAGAAATGATGATGATGATATGCGGTGGAAAAGTGGATAAGTTTTCACAATACGTTACGTGTTTTTGGTTATCCACATTAGATAGTTGTTATGCACAAGTTGTTAGCTGCACATATATCTTGTTGCATAAGCTGTTAGATGTGTTTTCCACACGTTGCGATGGAGTGGGGCAGTGTGCAAATGTTCATAACTTTTGTTGGTTGAAAACTGTTGATAACGCATGGATTTTATTTTAATAACCATTTAGTTATCCACCCTTTTTTAGCATTGCCATGTAAGTTGTGGATAAGTGGGCAGTTATCCACAAGCCCTTTAGGGGTTATCCACATGCTTATCCACAACAATGTGGGTGTATTGTGCTGCATGTGTGCGGCCAAAGTTGGTAAAGGCTGGTTCTAGAAATTCCACGCAAGCGTTCATTTCCTTTTTATTATTTAGCTCTTTGCTGTCTTTTTGCTTTTAGCTGGCATC
>CAJPTO010000020.1 GCA_905373605.1 uncultured Prevotella sp. | reverse complement strand
GCCTCGCGTAAAGTTAATCATTTGCTGCCAAGTGACGGCTTTAGGCGATGCGCTTACATGCTCGTCGGCTATGCCGTGGTCGGCTGCAAAGAGCAAATGGGAGGGGTGTGACAGGGTGGGGGATAGGGAATTTTGCATGCGGCAAATTCTCAAAGCAAGCGTTTCGAGCATGCCCAACGAGCCTTTGGGCTTGTTGAGGTTGTCTATTTTCTGCCAAACAAGGGCTTCATCAAGTGTTAGGGCAGGTATGTTGAAATGTGTCATTGGCCTTATGCAAAATGTTTAAGGGGGAACTGTGTATGGTTTTAAGCCCCTTTGTGTTACTTAATCTTCACGGGTATGCCGCTAACCATGAGGTAAACCTCATCAGCCTTGGCGGCTACATATTGATTCATCCATCCTTGCAGGTCGGTGAAGCGGCGTTGCAGTGCGCTGTTGCTCACCCCTCCGCTGCCAATCTCGTTGGTTACGAAGATGAATGTGGCTTCTTGGTTGGTAAGCTTGTCAAACTCGGTCTGCAACATTTCCAAGGTCTTATCCACATCGGGCAATTCGTCGGGGGCATTGCTGGCATCGTAAAAGAAGTTAGTGCACCATAATGTGATGCAATCCACCACCACCACCTTATTATATAAGGAGTGTCGGCTAAGCGTTTTTTCTTCTTCGATGTTGGTCCAGCATGGGCCGCGACGTTCTTGATGGCGAGCAATTCGCTGCTTGAACTCCTCGTCCCATGCGTGCGCTGTGGCCAAATAAACGGGATTAGGCGACATGCTTAGTGCCATTCGCTCGGCCATCATGCTTTTGCCCGAGCGTTGACCGCCCGTGATAAGGATGATTTTCTTCATGATGCGAAGTTACAAAAAAGCCGAAAGAGGACGTTTAAAAGTGCTGTTTTTTTTCAGTTAAAAGCTGCGTTTTTGTTCAATTTTCATACTAATTTGATGGATTTAAAGACCAAAACGCATCTTTTTTGATGATTAATTTGGTTCTTACAGCTTTTTTCTTTTCCTTTGCAACAGTTTAGATTGAAATAAAAACGAAGTCAAATTTAATTATTCAGGAATGAAAAAGTTATTTACACTTTTCGCTGCCGCTTCTTTGGCAGCTACTGTTTCCGCGCAAACAGTGACCGAAAGCAAGACTTTCGACAACTTCTACATCGGCATTAATGGTGGCGTAACAACCCAAACAACGGGTTATAGCTGGATGAAAAACCTCAACCCCAACGCTGGTTTGCGTATTGGCCGCTATTTCACACCTGTTTTCGGTATGGCAGTAGACGGTAACGCTTATTTTTCTAACAAGCCTGGCTACTCAAACGGCACAGCTGTACGCTTTATCAACGTTTCTGCTTTGGGAACCATCAACTTCAGCAACTGGTTTGGCGGTTACAAAGGCGAGCCTCGCACGTTCGAGGTAATCGGTTTGTATGGTTTTGGCTGGGAACGCTCGTTCAACAGCCGTGGATGGGAGAATGTTAATGCCCTTACTTCTAAGGCAGCCATCGACTTGGCTTTGAACTTCGGTTCTAGCAAGCAATTCCAATTCTACGTAGAACCCGCCATTTACCACGCTATTAATGGTGGTGGCTACGATGGTTTGGAATATAACATCAACAGATCGCGTGTTCAGCTGAACGCCGGTTTGGTTTATCGCTTCAAAACATCGAATGGCACACACAACTTTGCTGTTGCACAGCTTCGTGACCAAAGCGAAATTGACGGTCTTAATGCACAAATCAACAGCCTTCGTGGCGACTTGAGCAACAAAGACAGCCGCTTGGCAGAGAACGAACGCCAAATTGCCGACCTGCAAAAGGCTCTCGACGACTGCAACAAGCAGCCTAAGACCATCGTTAAGAACGTGAAATCGGAAACGGTTACCAACCTCCAACCCACCGTTCTCTTCCGTCAAGGCAAGTCGGTTATCGACCCTGCACAGTATGCTCCGCTGGAACTCATCGCTTCTTACATGCGTAATCATCCCGATGCTAAGGTTGAAATTCGTGGTTATGCTTCGCCCGAAGGTAGCGCAGAGCTTAACCAAAAGCTTTCTAACGCTCGTGCACAAGCCGTTAAGGATGCACTTGTGAAGAAGTATAAGATTGCTGCTAGCCGCCTTACCACCAAGGGTATGGGTGTAACAGACACGCTGTTCGAAGAGGTTTCGTTCAACCGTGTTGCTACTTTCAACGACAGCACCAAAGGTGAATAATATTCGTTAGAGGTCATACAATAAATAAGGCCCCGACATTCGCAAAGAACGTCGGGGCTTTTTGTGTTTTCTTGCTCCACAAAAACGGGTTACAATAGTTTGCAAGTTGATGAGTGGGAAAATGCTATTTGTATCATTTAGCCCTGCAATATGCATCATTTAGCCTTGCCATGTGCCGATGCAAATAGCTAAACTGATTGTAATACCAGATGTCGGAATGGTAAATACGGAGCAAATGTTAATAGCGTTTCTTGGTGTATTTTGCTTCAAACAACACCTTTTGTGGCTCTTTGCCCGAGTGGCAAGTATAGGCGAATGTGAAACCGGCATCTTTATAAGGTTTCAAATCCGTGGATTCGATAATCGATTTGAGCAACATGTCGTCGATGAGTTGCCTGTTCTTCTCGATAATTTCGGCATCGTCCATCTTGTCTACAAACGAACAATAGTAGTGATAGGTTTTTGTTTCGGGGTAAAACACCACACTGTCTGTGCGCGTATAGTTGTTGGGGGGCGTAGGACAATACTTGGCCGTGTATTCCTTCGCCTCCCTCTGCGCTCTTTTTTCCAAACTTTCGTGACAAGCGGTGAAAAACACCGCACCCAAGAATAAGATGCTTATCTTTCTCATTGTTTTTAGTTTTGTACAAAGGTAGCCATTATTTGGCAAAAATCTAGTGCTTAACGCCAAAATACCAATAAAAATACTTATCTTTGCCGTTAAAAATAAATCGTATTTTTCTGAATGAACCACATAAGAAACTTCTGCATCATTGCACACATTGACCACGGGAAGTCTACTTTGGCCGACCGAATGTTGGAATTTACCAAGACCATCCAAGTTACTGGCGGGCAAATGCTCGACGATATGGACTTGGAGAAAGAGCGCGGCATAACCATTAAGAGCCACGCCATACAGATGGAATACCAGCATGAGGGGCAAAAGTATGTGCTAAACCTCATTGATACCCCGGGGCATGTGGACTTTTCTTATGAGGTCTCGCGAAGCATTGCCGCCTGCGAAGGGGCTTTGCTTGTGGTAGATGCCACACAAGGCGTGCAGGCACAAACCATTTCCAACCTCTACATGGCCATTGAACACAACTTGGAGATTATACCCGTTATCAATAAGGTGGACATGCCTAGCGCGATGCCAGAAGAAGTGGAAGACGAAATTGTGGAACTTCTGGGCTGCGACAAGGCCGACATCATTCGGGCTTCAGGAAAAACCGGCGAAGGGGTTGAAAACATCCTCAATGCCGTTGTGGAAAGGGTGCCACATCCTACGGGAAGCGACAGCGAACCGCTGCAAGCACTGATTTTCGACTCGGTGTTTAATTCCTTCCGCGGCATCATCGCCTATTTCAAGGTGCTTAATGGCGTGATAAGGAAGGGCGACAATGTGAAATTTTTCAACACGGGCATGGAATATGTGGCCGACGAAGTGGGCGTGCTTAAAATGGACATGGTGCCAAAACAAGAGCTGCGAACGGGCGAAGTGGGCTATATCATCAGCGGCATTAAGGATGCAAAGGAAGTGAAGGTGGGAGATACCATCACCCATCGCGACAAACCTTGCCTCTCGGCCATAGAAGGATTTCAAGAAGTGAAGCCAATGGTGTTTGCAGGTGTTTATCCAATAGATCCTTCCGAATACGAAAACCTGCGTGCTTCGCTCGAAAAACTGCAACTGAACGATGCTTCGCTTACGTTCTCGCCCGAGTCGTCGGTGGCTTTGGGCTTCGGTTTCAGGTGTGGTTTCTTGGGGTTGCTGCACATGGAGATTGTGCAAGAGCGGCTCGACCGCGAGTTTAACATGGACGTTATCACCACAGTGCCCAACGTTTCGTACATGGTTTACGACAAGATGGGCAACGAACGCGAGGTGCATAACCCCTCGGGACTGCCCGACCCCACGCTGATAGACCACATAGAAGAACCCTACATCAGGGCATCTATCATCACCAATGTCAACTTTATCGGCCCCATCATGAAGCTTTGCATGGACAAGCGCGGCGAACTCATCAATCAAGAGTACGTAAGTGGCAATCGCGTGGAGCTACATTTCATGCTGCCGCTGGGCGAAATCGTTATCGACTTCTACGATAAGCTGAAATCCATCTCAAAGGGTTACGCCTCGTTCGACTACCATATTGACAGTTTCAGGCCCTCACGCTTGGTGAAACTCGACATTTTGTTGAATGGTGAGGCCGTAGATGCCTTGTCAACCCTCACCCACTTTGACAATGCCACGACCTTTGGCCGCCGCATGTGCGAGAAACTGAAAGAACTCATCCCCCGACAGCAGTTCGACATTGCCATACAAGCAGCTATCGGCGCGAAAATCGTGGCAAGGGAAACGGTGAAGTGTGTGAGAAAAGACGTGACGGCCAAATGTTATGGTGGCGATGTGAGCCGAAAACGAAAACTCTTGGAGAAACAGAAGAAAGGAAAAAAACGCATGAAACAGATAGGAAACGTTGAAGTGCCGCAAAAAGCCTTCTTGGCCGTGCTGAAACTCGACTAACTTGTTTGTAAGAGAGAAGAAAGGAGTGGAGACATGAAAGAACTCAACAACACAACACGCGACATCGCTCGCGAATTGGCGCGCAAGTACAGCACCATGACACACGATGAGCTAGACATCCTTGAGAGCGTCTTAGTGCCGATGAAGTTTGCGAAGGGGGAAGTCATTCTCAAAGAGGGCGACGTTTGCGAACACATTTATTACATCGAACGCGGACTTACCCGCCAATTTTATTTCAAGAACGGCAAGGAACTTACCGAACACATCGGCGTTGAACACAGCATCGTGATGTGTATCGAAAGCCTCTTCATGGAGAAACCCACACGCTTGCAGCTAGAAGCACTAGAACCCACGCTCATTTATGCCTTGCCCAAGCACCGTTTGGAAGAAGTGGCCTTGCACAATGTGAACATCCAAATCCTTTTCCGCAAGATATTGGAAGAAAGCCTCATCATCTCGCAGGTGCATGCCGACATGTTGCGTTTCGAGACGGCACAAGACCGCTATTTGAAGCTTTGCAAGCTTTCACCGCAGGTGGTGTTGCGTGCGCCATTGGTGTATGTGGCCAGTTATTTGCAGATGACTCCCGAGACACTCTCGCGGGTTAGGGCGGCATCGCTCTATGTGGACAAAAGCTAGGAAATGGCCTTGATGCTGCCTAGCAGCGTGAAATGTGCGCAAAATGGTGTTAACTTAACCCAAGTGCGTAAGCCCTTTGGGGGAGAAAAGCATGCCGACAATGGTGCTTTTATGGATTGTCCTGCACCATTTTTGGAGAAAATGAATTTGTTTGCATAAAGCATTTTGATGAAATGAGAAGGGTGAAAAGGTTATAATTCCCAAATATTTATTCATTACTCGCGCACTTTGCGCGTGCAACAATTAAAAAACTTATATTGAGTTGAGAGTTAAACAGATATTTTGTATTTTTGCTTACGATAACAACATATCAGATGATTAGCAAAATAAGGATAAAAGATATCGCAAAGATGGCCGGTGTATCGGTTGGAACGGTAGACAGGGTGCTTCATAATCGGCCAAACATATCGAAAGTAGCTAGAGAAAAGGTCGAAAAGGTGTTGGAACAAATTAACTACCAACCCAACATGTATGCCAGTGCTTTGGCTTATAACAAGTCGTATACGTTTTATCTCGTTGTTCCCCAGCACGAATCGGAAGCCTATTGGGAGGAAATAGAAGAGGGTGCGATGAAAGCTACCGAGGCAAGGCGCGACTTTCATGTTACCACGAAGATAATATATTACGACCGCTTCAATGCCGATTCGTTTGTTGAGCAGGCCAACGCATGCCTCGACTTGTGCCCCGACGGGGTGATAGTGGTGCCTTCGCAATTGGAATATACTCGCCAGTTCACCGACAAACTGCACGAAAGGCACATCCCTTTCGTGATGCTCGACTCGTATCTGCCCGACCTTCAACCCCTCTCTTTCTACGGGCAAGACTCGTTGGCCAGTGGATATTTCGCGGCAAAGATGCTGATGATGGTGGCTCACGGCGAAGAAGAAATCGTTATTGTGAAGCAAACCAAAGACGGAAAAGTGGTGAGCAAGCAGCAAGAAAACCGCGAAATGGGCTTTAAGAACTACATGCACGACCATTTTCCGCACATAAAAATCACTGATGTGAACCTGCCTTTGGAAACAGGAAGGCACAAGTATGCCGACATCCTGGAAGCGTTCTTCAACAACAACCCGCAAGTTCACCATTGCATCACGTTCAATTCAAAGGCACATATCGTTGGCGACTTCCTGCTTCAAACAAACAGGCGCGACATACAGATAATGGGTTATGATATGGTAGGCAAAAACGCCGAATGCCTTAAACGTGGCAGCATCTCGTTTCTCATTGCTCAGCACGCTTACATGCAAGGTTATGCCTGTGTTGAAACGCTGTTCCAGTCTATTGTGCTCAAGAAACAAGTGGCACCAATCAACTATATGCCCATTGAGCTGCTTACCAAAGAGAATGTGGCGTTTTATCGGCGCACACAACTTTAACGCTACACGCCCAGGATAAGGAGTGCCGTACCAACATCATTGTCGGGTAAACAAGCTGTCAAAGGATTGTAGAGGGATGAGCGTGACGCTCCATGCCCCTTCGTTGTCCTAGCTTGAGGCCCGCAAACCAAAGAAATGCAAATGCACCAAATATCAAACAAAAAAGGATTATTGGCTTTAAGTCCGTTCATCGTGTTCATCGTGATGTATCTAGTCACGTCGATAGTAGCCGGCGACTTTTATAAAATACCCATAACGGTGGCTTTCATGATATCTAGCATGTACGCAATAGCCACATCGAGGGGCAAACCCTTGGCCGAACGCATTAACATCTTCAGCAAAGGTGCCAGCACCAACAACATGATGCTGATGCTGTGGATTTTCGTTTTGGCGGGTGCATTCGCCAGTTCGGCCAAAGAAATGGGCAGCATCGATGCGATGGTGGGCTTCACGCTAAACGCTTTGCCCGGCAACCTGTTGTTTCCCGGCATCTTCCTAGCCGCTTGTCTGATATCACTATCCATCGGAACGAGTGTGGGAACCATTGTCGCATTAACCCCAATAGCCGTCGGCATAGCCCAAAGCACGGGCGTTAGCATGCCCCTCATGGCAGGCATAGTGGTTGGCGGATCGTTTTTTGGCGACAACCTCTCGTTCATTTCCGACACCACCGTGGCCGCCACCAACACCCAAGGCTGCCGGATGAAAGACAAATTCCTTGTAAACATCCACATCGTTTTGCCTGCCGCCATTGCCATTGTTGGCGTATACACCTTCTTGGGTTTCGGCATGGCTAGCACACATGAGGTTCAAAGCATACAATATCTCAACATATTGCCCTACGTGCTGGTAATCGTAACGGCCGTTTTCGGCATGAATGTGATGGCTGTTCTTACCCTCGGCATCGCCATGACCGGCATCATTGGCATCTGGAATGGTGCTTACGACCTCTTCGGGTGGTTTCATTCGATGGGCGATGGCATTGTCGGCATGGGCGAACTCATCATCATCACCATGCTGGCAGGTGGGCTGCTGGAGATTATCCGCATGAACGGCGGTGTGGATTATGTAATCAACAAACTCACTGCACGCGTCAATGGCAAGCGTGGTGCCGAAGGAACGATTGCCTTGCTGGTGTCGCTGGTGGATGTTTGTACGGCAAACAACACCGTGGCCATACTCACTGTGGGCGGCATTGCCAAAGACATATCGCAACGCTATGGCGTAGACAGCCGCAAGAGCGCGAGCATTCTCGACACCATGTCGTGCTGCATTCAGGGCATCATCCCATATGGAGCGCAACTACTCATGGCGGCTGGCTTGGCGAAGGTAAATCCCGCGCACATCGTTCCTTACCTCTATTATCCCTTTGCCATAGGCCTTGTTACCATCTTGGCCATCATATTGAGGTATCCGAAGAAGTACAGCTAGAAAAAAATGGACGTTATCAAGAGGAATATTTTCGCATTGTTGCGAACTGGGGCTTTCGGCGATCTGCACAATGTGGAGCCAATGTCGGCCTACAAATGGCGGAAACTCTTCGCCGTTCTCGGCGTTCATGATGTGTTGCGGTTTGCATACCAAGGATATACCAAACAGCAATATCCCAACGTGCGGCATATTCCTCAGCCCATATTGCACGAACTGAGGCTTCTGGAAGAGAAAGCGGACAATGCAACTACCTTTTCTGCCAACCATTATGCTCAATCCGAACTCTCAAATAAGCTACTGAGCAATCGCCTCAACGGCATTCGTGAAAACGAACCGCATGCTATGGACACCTCGCCTGAAACGTTGCATGCACTGAACATCATCGTGTACAACGTAGAAACCTTGCTTAACAAGGGCGTTATGCTGCGAGGCGTGGTGGATTTGGGCGTTTACCTTCGCACCAAGGGACACAGAATAGATTTCGTTAAACTGGAAAACTGGCTCTCCAAGCTGCACATTGAAACGCTGGCACAGTTTCAAGGCAGCATACTTGTGCAGTTGTTGGGCTTCGAACAGCCTGAAGTGCCGTTTGCCAAGCGAGTAATGGCCGACGCAAAGAAGGTTACGCTACGCGCTGTGGAGCAAACAGTAAAAGACACAAGCGAAAATTGGGACTTTAAGCAAGGTAAAACCCTGTGGATAAGTGTCAACTCGAAAGCCATCAGGCAGAGCATGCGGAGAAGTCTGCACTATGTTTTGTATGCACCGATAGAGACAATGAGCAATTTGACCTATAAATTTGCTAAAAATCTATCAGAATTGGAAGAATAATGCACATATAATTACGCGACTCTAACTACTTTTTGTATCTTTGCAACCATGAAGAAATTACTTATCGTTTTGGCATGCGCCTTATGCACGCTTTGGGCGAACGCTCAAGAAGGATACTACATACAATGCGAAGACACTTGCAACCACATTCACGGCATCGACATCAGTCATTACCAAGGGCAAGTGTTCTGGGAAGTTCTTGGAGAAAACTCTAAGATGGCTTATGTGTACATTAAGGCCACTGAAGGCGGCGACCGCATCGACCCTAAGTATGAACGTAACATTGAATTGGCGCACCAGTATGGGCTGAAAGTGGGTTCGTACCACTTCTTCAGGCCTAAAACAAACCTGACAAAACAGCTGGAGAACTTTAAAACGCAATGCAGGCCTGGCGACCAGGACCTCGTTCCCATGATTGATGTGGAAACAAAGAGCGGGCTTCCCACGGCAGAGTTTTGCGATTCGCTAACCAAGTTCATCGCTTTGGTGGAAGAGGCCTATAAACAAAAGCCACTCATCTATACGTTTACCAACTTTTACAATGCCAATTTACAGGGTGTTATTGACGGATACCCGCTGATGATTGCACAATACAATGCCATAGAGCCAGAACTGAAAGACGGTCGCGACATAGCAATGTGGCAGTACACTGGTAAAGGGCGGATAAATGGCATCAACGGGTTTGTAGACAAAAGCAGGTTCCTCAACAATCACAGCCTGCGAGAGATAAGATTTCACCACTAAACCAAATTATCTTCAAACAAAACAATAAACAGAAAACAATATGGCAATGATTAAATGTCCTGAGTGCGGTCACGAAATCAGTGACAGAGCTCCCTCTTGCCCCTCTTGTGGTGCAAAAATTGAAAACGAAATTGTCAGATGTCCCGTGTGTGGCGATGTGTATTTCAAGGAACAGCCCGAGTGTCCCCATTGTCACCACCGCCAAGCCAATAACCCGAACGTGGAACAACATCCCAATGTTGCTGTTCCACCTGTGCCTCCTGCACAGCAAGTGGGTGGAAACGCCGTTCAAGACAATGTTCCACCGCCACCCCCTCAAAGCAATGGTGGCGCCAATGCTGGCACTTCGCAGCAATTTGGTGGCGCAAACGTTCAGAACGTGCAACAACAAGGCTACTCGGCACCTGGTAATGATGCACAAGCTCTGCCTTCAAATCAGCAACCGAACGCTTATCAAGGACAAACTTCGCAACCAACAACATCCAGTGGTGGCTATCAGGGGCAATCCTCGCAGCAGCCTAATGCTTACCAATCGCAGTCGACACAGCAACAAGCAGGCGGCACACAATCGCAAATGGGCAACGGACAACAGCCTCCTTACGGGCAAGTTCCACCCCAAACACCCCAACAGCCTAGCACACCTGCAGCACCGCCACGCAAAATCAATACCACATTGATTGTGCTCATAGCGGTGATAGGCGTTTTAGTGCTTGGCTTTGGTGTCTACTTTGTTACGCATAATTCGGGCGGAAAAGAACAACAAGCCTACGAGTATGCCCTTAACAGCAACGACCCGGCTGTGCTGGAGTCGTATCTTGACAATTATCGCGATGCCGACCCTACGCATCGAGATAAGATTAGCCAACAATTGGAGCAGCTGAAACAAGGTGAGCTGGACTGGACGAACACTATGGTGAGCGGCTCTAAAACGGCATTGGCTGAATATTTGGCCAAATACCCGAATGGCATTCATAAGGCAGAAGCTGAAAGAAAGATTGACTCGCTAGACTGGTTGGTGGCTAAAAAGGCCAACACCGCCGAGGCTTATAACCTCTATGTTACCGAACATCCTAACGGAGTGTACATCGATGAGGCCAATAACAACCTGAATGTGGCCAAAACTAAGAACATTGAACCGAAGGAAAAGGAAATGCTTGCATTGGTTTTCCGCAGCATGTTCCGCAGCATTAACGATCGCGACGACGAGGCTCTTACCTCTAATTTCAGCGATTTTCTCAGTTCGTTCCTTGGCAAAAGCAATGCTTCGAAGAGTGATGTCATCGCTTTCCTCAACAAGATATACAAAGACGACATCATATCTATGGAATGGCGAGCCAATAATGACATGAAAATAACCAAACGCGAAATTGGTGTAGACGAATATGAATATAGCGTTGACTTCTCGGCTAAGCAGAAAATAGAACGCGAAGACGAAGATAAAGAAACCGAAGCTAACTATCGCATCAAGGCTAAAGTAAACCCGGATGGTAAGATTACCGAGCTGAACATGGTTAAGGTGCTGAAGTAACAGCTTGTAATACGGTTTAACCAAACGACATCCATGCTTGTTGGGCACACTTTCAAAGATGTGTGTGGATGCAAGGCATGTTTTGTAATCGAAAAAGGCTTGCGATTTATTCGCAAGCCTTTTTTGTAATTTGGGAAATTATAATTTGTATTGGTTGCTCTTTATAGGCAGAGTTTAAATATGGCCTCCGCCGAGTTTGTTTTTTATCCGAGTGGCTTTCGTCTACTATTGAATGCGCATGTTTATGCCACTGAAGGCATAACCGAAAGCTGTGAGATAAAGGCATTAAGACCGCGAAGAGCAAAATGACAAACAAAGGAATGGACCTTTGTGCAGAAACTTATACTCTGCCTAGAGCTAGGCCCTTGCGTAATGGCTAGTAAAGGCTGTAATGCTATAAGGAGTTGAGGTCATCCTGATACCAAGCAAAGAGTTTGGCAACACCTTCTTCTATCTCAATGCTGTGTTTCCACCCAAGATTGTTCAACTTTGTCACGTCTGTAAGCTTACGTGGCGTTCCGTCTGGCTTACTTGCATCAAACATGATGTCACCCTTAAAACCAACCGTTTGTGCAATGAGTTGCGCCAAAGCCTTGATGGTAATCTCTTTTCCTGTGCCCACATTGATGTGGCAGTTTCTTATCTCTCCCAACGAAGGAATGGCACCGCCGCGTCCGACGTTAGAATTGCGGTCTTTTTGACCGTCGGCTTCCGCTCCGTAGAACACCGAAGAATATTTCTCGATGCCGATGATGTCGCTGAAATCAACATTAAGAAGCACGTGCACACTGGCATCGGCCATGTCTTCGCTCCACAAGAACTCACGAAGCGGCTTGCCCGTTCCCCATAGCTGAACGCTATTGTCGGCAATGCCATACTTGGAAAGCACCTCTAAGATGCGCTCTTGCTTGGCCGAGCCGTCAACGCCTTCCACCGGTCGCTTGTCTAAGTCGGTGCGGATGGCCTTCCAATTGCCCTCGTTGATAAGTTTGGCAAGGTAGATTTTCCGCATCATGGCAGGCATCACGTGGCTGTTTTCCAAGTGAAAGTTGTCGTTTGGCCCGTAAAGATTGGTGGGCATCACGGCAATATAGTTGGTGCCATATTGCAAATTGTAGCTTTCGCACATTTTCAAGCCTGATATTTTGGCCAGCGCATACTCCTCGTTG
Organism: uncultured Prevotella sp.; assembly: GCA_905373605.1. GTDB lineage: Bacteria > Bacteroidota > Bacteroidia > Bacteroidales > Bacteroidaceae > Prevotella. The sequence goes on along the minus strand of CAJPTO010000020.1, from coordinate 10,853 downwards.
GTATATTCCAAGGGCGAAGTAAGCAGCTCGTCTTCTTTTATTGGCTGCGTGGCGTTCTTGGGATAGATGCAAGTAGACCCCAAGAACAACAGTTTCTTAACGCCGTGACTGAAAGCTTCGCTGATGACGTTGCATTGCATCTGCATGTTCAGCATGATGAAGTCGGCCCGATAAAGAGAATTGGCCATGATGCCGCCCACATGAGCGGCAGCCAACACCACGGCTTCGGGTTGTTCTTCGTCGAAAAATTCGCGCACTTGCGCTTGGTTGGTAAGGTCCATCTCGCTGTGGGTACGTCCAACGAGGTTGTTATATCCCCTTGACTTGAGGTTATTCCAAATGGCCGACCCAACAAGTCCTCGGTGCCCGGCCACATATATCTTTGTATCCTTGTTTAGCATCCTATTATATAATGTGGTGGGCTATTCAGGCATTTGCGCTTTGATGTATAGTTTCTTAACGAAACGCATGTCGTGTTCCACCATTTTCTTGATCAACTGCTTGAAAGAAGTCTTTGTGGGGTTCCATCCCAGCACCGTTTTGGCCTTAGTGGGGTCGCCGAGGAGCTGTTCCACTTCGCAAGGGCGGAAATATTTGGGGTCCACCTCGATGAGAACGCGCCCCGTTTGGGTGTCTATACCTTTCTCTTCAACGCCATGCCCTTCCCAACGTAGGTCTATTCCCACCTCTTTGAAGGCAAGTTCGCAAAACTCGCGCACGGTGTGCATCTCGCCAGTAGCGATAACAAAGTCGTCGGGCTGCTCTTGTTGCAGCATCATCCACATGCATTCCACATAGTCTTTGGCATATCCCCAGTCGCGTTTGGCATCGAGGTTTCCAAGATAAAGTTTGTCTTGGAACCCCTGTTTGATGCGACAAGCGGCGAGTGTTATTTTCCTTGTTACGAAAGTTTCGCCTCTTCGTTCGCTCTCATGGTTGAACAAAATGCCGTTGCAGCAATACATGTCGTAGCTTTCACGATAATTTCTCACAATCCAGTAGCCGTAAAGCTTGGCCACAGAGTAGGGCGAACGTGGATAGAAGGGTGTTTTCTCGGTTTGCGGAACCTCTTGTACCTTACCGTAAAGTTCGGAAGTGGAGGCTTGGTATATGCGGCATTGTTTTTCCAGACCGCAGATGCGTACAGCCTCAAGCAACCTCAATACGCCCGTAGCATCGACGTCGGCCGTGTATTCAGGCACTTCGAACGACACCTTTACATGGCTTTGTGCTGCCAGATTGTATATTTCGGTGGGGCGTATTTCGCCGATGATGCGGATGAGCGATGAAGAATCGGTCATGTCTGCCCAATGCAGGTTGATGGGACGTTGTTTTTTCATGTCCCTCACCCATTCGTCAAGGTATAGGTGTTCAATTCTTCCGGTGTTGAACGATGACGAACGTCTTAGCAATCCGTGCACGTCGTAACCTTTTTCGGTTAAGAACTCAGCCAGGTAACTGCCGTCTTGGCCAGTGATGCCTGTGATGAGTGCAACTTTTCTTTCCATATATGAGTATGTTATTCGCTGAATTGTTTGATGCGTTGTTCTTCGCTTCTCTTGCAAATGAGCAAGATGCCGTCTTGTTCTGCCACGATGCAATCGTCAAGTCCTTGTATCACCACGCGCTGTTCTTGTGTGGTGTGTACGATGCAGTTGTGCGAATCATAAAGTTTGATGTTGTTTCCGATGCTGGCATTCCCGTAAAGGTCGTGTTTGGATTGTTCCCATAGGCTTCCCCATGTGCCCAAGTCGCTCCACCCGAACTCGGCCGGACAAACGAAAATCTCTTCGGCTTTCTCCATGATGGCATAGTCTACAGAGATGTTTTCACATTGTGGGTACACCTCGTCAATCTTAGTTTGTTCCTCTGGCGTGCCATAGTAGGGCATCAAGTCTTCGAAAAGCTTGCTCATCGCAGGCTGGTAAACCCTGAAGGCATTTACGATGGTGTGCACGCTCCAAATGAAAATTCCCGCATTCCAGAAGTAGTTGTTCTTGCTGATGTATTCTGTTGCGGTGGGGAGGTCGGGTTTTTCGCGAAACGAGTCCACCCTGAACACTTCAGTGTTCCTGGCCGAGTTCACGCTCAGGTCGGCTTGTATGTATCCGTATCCCGTTTCCGGGCGGGTGGGTTTCATGCCCAGTGTGAGAATGGCGTCGGTTTCGCTGGTGAATTTGAGGCATGAAGTAACCACACGTCGAAACTCTTGCACGTCGTTCACCACATGGTCGCTGGGGGTGACGATGACGTTTGCGCCTGGGCATTCTTTCTTTATTCGCCAGCTTACGTAAGCAATGCAGGGTGCCGTGTTGCGCCTGCAAGGCTCTAAGAGGATGTGGCTGGGGTCGATTTCAGGCAGTTGTTCGGCCACAACGCTTTGGTATTTCTTGTTGGTGACAATCCAAACGTTGCTGGGCGGACACACAGTTGCGAACCTGTCGAGCGTGAGTTGCAACAGCGAACGACCCGTGCCAAGCACGTCGATAAATTGCTTAGGCTTCTCTTCGGTACTCATTGGCCAGAACCTACTGCCAACACCACCTGCCATGATGACGAGGCGGTTAAAATTGTTCATGCTCATAAAATCGTTATATTTTTATATCCGTTAGGTTGGGCGGCAGGTAAATGGGGCGTTCTCTCATTGTTTTGCGGCATAAGCAGTTGTCGACGAACTCTTTTTTACCTGCATACCACCTTGCTAGTTGCTGATTATTAGTTGTTTTAACCAGGCATAACTCTTTCTGCCTTCGTGGTTATTGTTCTTGTTCTGTGAGGTCTGTGCAACAACAATTCGTTTTTATCATTGATGTTTTGAGGTGTGTGCTTAGCTTTTCTAGCTTTCACTGGTGGCAAAGTTAGCGTTTTTTTTTAAGCTTGCAAAAACATTTCGGCATTTCTTTTTCAAGATGCCGTGTTCCATATTTATAATTTATTGCCAAATGGGAATAAATTTGAATTTCTTCCTTTGGCATGTAGCGATGTTTGAGGACGAAACCTGTGTTTGAGCCGTGAACAGATCTAAAAGGTTTCTTTCCAGTCATGTCTAGTCCTGTTAGACTAGAATAAAGCAATAACCAGTGAATGCACATAATAGGGCCGTGCAGGAATGGTTGTGTAAAACTGATGTCATAAGTTCAATGTGTGCATGGCATGCTGGTGGCAAATTCATATGCGGACGAAAAGCAGGCCTTTGTGTTTGCTAAGCATGTGCCCATCACTTTCCAAATCACTTTTCATCTCCTCATAAACTTATTCTCATCCTTTTACAAAACAAACTTCTCTTCTCGGGGCATTCTAGAAATTTTTAGGGACTTTAGGCGCGCAAAATGGCACACTTTCCTTTCTCGGCCGTTGCATTTTGGTTAATGTCTGCACACGAAACCACCCATTTTGCATCGTTTAGCTTTGCTAGATTGTTGCCATTGCGTGTTTTCTGTCGGCTTAATTTCCTGCTTTTTATGTCTATTTTATGGCATTTAGCCTTCTTTCATGCCCCTTTATACCTAACAACTGCATCCCTTATCTCACCCCTTTTACCATCAGAAACGCCGCTATTTCGTGTTTTTTCTTGCAATATGCGGCATTTTGCAACGCTAAGTGATAGGAAAAGCAGAGCTAAGTGATAGGAAAAGCAAAGCTAAGTGATAGGAAAAGCAAAGCTAAGTGATGCAAAAAGCGCGATTAAATGCACCATTTAGCCCATTTCCTTGTGTTAAACGGTCAATTTAGAGCTAAATTGCCGTTGCTTAATGCCACATCTCACGCCTTACTTCTTGCGCAACAACCCCATGCAAGAATGAAATAAATGCGACCAATGGGCAATTTGCTCTGCTCGAGGGCAGTATTTATGTTAAAAAATATGCTCTTTTTTTTACTCGTAGAGGAATTTGGCCAACATTTTCATTAAGCTAAATGAATAATTCAACACGTTAACTTGTCAACTCGTCAACTCGTAAACTTATCAACTCGTAAACTTGTTAACTTGTCAACTCGTCAACTCGTTAACTTGTAAACTTGTAAACTTGTAAACTCGTCAACTTGTCAGCTCATTTCCTGATAGTCAATTGCACTCTCAAAGCCATTGCGTTTTGACTATAAAAACCCAATGGACACTTAAGCGGATTTTCCACGTCCAGACTAGTGCTTGTCATTTATGTGTCTTTCTGGCACGACATCATGCTATATACAAGCGAAACTACAGCTACATAAGCCGACAAACGTAGCATTTACACCTATGAAGACTGCCAAACATGTTTTATGGCATGATTTTTGGATATATTAAGTGGCCAAAAACTTGCGTATTTGGATTATTTTCATTAACTTTGCAAGGTTTTACGGCATATTTTAGTAAACAAGTTAACGGACATTTAAAATTGATGTGAGGTTAAAAAATGAGGCAATTAAAAATTCAAAAAAGCATTACCAATCGTTCTAGTGAGGCACTTGACAAATACCTTGTGGAGATAGGCAGGGCTCCGTTGATATCCATTGATGAGGAGATAGAGCTTGCCCAGAAGATAAGGAAGGGTGGCCCCGAGGGCGAAAAGGCAAAAGATAAGCTGGTGACGGCAAATCTGCGCTTCGTTGTGTCTGTGGCGAAACAATACCAACACCAAGGGCTTACGCTTACCGACTTGATTGACGAGGGAAATATAGGACTTATCAAGGCAGCACAAAAGTTTGACGAGACACGTGGCTTCAAATTCATCTCATACGCCGTTTGGTGGATACGACAAAGCATTCTGCAAGCCATTGCCGAGCAAAGTCGTATCGTAAGGCTTCCACTCAACCAGGTTGGCTCGCTAAATAAGATAAATCACGAGATAAATAAGTTTGAACAAGAAAACCAAAGACATCCCTCGGTGTCTGAATTGTCGGATGCCACTAATCTCGATGAAGAGAAGATTGGACAGAGCCTAATGGCCGATGGACACCACGTGAGCATCGATGCTCCCTTTCAAGACGGCGAAGACAACTGCATGCTTGACGTGATGGCTTCGGGTGATGACAGTCGTACAGACAAGCAAGCCGACCACGAATCGATGGCGCTCGAACTGAACAGCGTGCTGGCTAAGGTGCTTAAAGATAGAGAAATAACGATTATTCGCGAGTGCTTCGGCATAGGATGCCACGAAAAAGGCCTTGAAGAGATTGGCGACCAACTGGGGCTTACACGCGAACGCGTAAGGCAAATTCGTGAGAAGAGCATCGCCAAGCTGCGCGATAGCGGCAACGCCAAGATTTTAATGAAATATTTGGGCTAACACCTCGCTGCCCATACCAATGATTACAAACATCCTGCCATTGGCTTGGCGGGATGTTTTTAGTTTTATCGCTTGGCAAAACGCCAGCATCATTACAATTACATATAAAGGAACATGGAAGATAAGATAAAAACAAGGTTGTTATTCGTGTGCTTGGGAAACATTTGCAGGTCGCCGGCTGCCGAAGGGGTGATGAAAAAGGTGTTGGCAGACAGGGGAATGGACGCGCATTTTGAAGTTGACTCTGCTGGCATTGGCAATTGGCACGAGGGCGAACTGCCTGATAGCAGAATGAGAAAATGTGGTGCCCACCGTGGGTATAGCCTTAACAGCCGAGCAAGACAATTCGCAACAGCCGACTTTAAAGACTTTGATTTCATCTTTGTGATGGACAACGACAATTGGAAAATGTTGTCGCAAAAGACAAACAACAGGAACGATATGGCCAAAGTGAAGATGTTGGTGGACTATGCAGACAACCATCCGCAGGCAAAACTCATCCCTGACCCGTATTATGGCGGCGAAAAAGATTTTGAGTATGCGCTCGACCTCATTGAAGACGCAGCAAGTGGTTTGGCCAATCGGCTAATGGAGGGCCGAGATATCTGATGTGGCATGCATATTCAGATATACAATGGAGCATTGAATGAAAACAGTTCATTGCTTTTGTTTAACGCTTCGATAAGAATGCAATAATCAATTGAAAGGCAAGGGATTAAAATACAACGATTAATCTTTACTTCTTTGCATCTATAGTGCTTTACAATCCCTAACGATTAAGACACAATGAAAAACGATGAGATGAACCTGGCTTGGCAGTTTGTAAAGAACACTGGTACAAGCATTTTCCTTACAGGTAAAGCAGGAACAGGGAAAACAACGTTTTTGCGCACACTTAAAGACAAACTTCCTAAGCGGATGGTGGTGGTGGCCCCTACGGGCATCGCTGCCATCAACGCCAATGGCGTTACCATCCATTCGTTTTTCCAACTGCCTTTCGCACCATACGTTCCCAATTCCACCTTTAATACAGAAGGGATTTTCAGGATGAGCAAGGAGAAACAACGCATCCTGCGAACGCTCGACTTGCTGGTTATTGACGAGATAAGCATGGTGCGGGCCGACTTGCTCGACTCGATAGACATGGTGCTTCGTCGTTATCGAGACAGAAGCAAACCTTTTGGGGGCGTGCAGCTGTTGCTCATCGGCGACTTGCAGCAGCTGCCGCCCGTGGTTAAGGATGAAGAGTGGACGCTTTTAAGCAAATATTACGACTCGCCCTACTTCTTTTCGAGCTTGGCCCTAAAGCAAATGGGCTACATAACGATTGAACTACTGCACGTTTATCGGCAGAACGACCTTGATTTTCTTACACTCCTGAACAAGATACGTGACAACAAGGCCGATCAAGATACGTTTAAAAAACTGAACAGCAGGTTTGTACCCAACTTTGCTCCACCATCTGGCACCGACTTTATCCGCCTTGTGACACACAACTACCAAGCGCAAAGCATCAACGACAGAAAATTGGCCGAACTGCCTGGAGCAAGCAGGCGGTATAAAGCCAGCATCACAGGTGAGTTTCCCGAACAATCGTTCCCCACGGAGTTTGTCTTGGAACTCAAAGAGAATGCGCAGGTGATGTTCGTTAAGAACGACAGCACAGGTAAAGGCCGATATTACAACGGCATGTTGGGTAAAGTGGTGTCGGCAACAAACAAAGGTGTAACTGTTAAGGCCAACGAAACGGGCGAGTTGATCGACCTTTTGCCCGAGGAATGGACGAACGCCAAATATGTGCTGAACAAGGAAACACAAGCCATTGAAGAAGAGGTGGAAGGCACTTTCAAGCAGCTTCCACTAAGGTTGGCATGGGCTGTTACCATCCATAAAAGCCAAGGACTAACCTTTGAACATGCCATCATCGATGCACAACATTCCTTTGCCCACGGACAAACTTATGTTGCGCTGAGCCGATGCAAAACATTGGAGGGGCTTGTGCTTAGTGCGCCACTCTCACCCAGTGCTGTTATCTGCGACGAAAAAGTGCATCAGTTCAATGTGGAGGCTTCTGCACGCCAACCAAACAACGAAATGCTGAGCCAAATGCAGCGTGCTTACGAGGTGAACTTGATAGACGAACTGTTCGATTTCCGACCCGTAGGCATCGCATTCGAACGTTTGACACGTTTCGTCGACGAGCATTTCGCACGCAAGTATCCTCGTTTGTTGCAAGAATATCGCCTAGCTCGACCTTTGCTTGACGAGATAGTGGGGGTGGCGGCTAAGTTCAGACTGCAATATACCCAGATGTTGGTCGCACAGCAAGGCGATGCCTTGGGCGAAGAGGTGTTGCAGCGCATTCGCTCGGGTGCAGGTTATTTCCATAAGCGCTTGTCTTCGTTGATTGAGATGCTTGCTAAGAACAGGATTGACACGGATAATAAAACCTTGAAGAAGACCTTGAAAGAACGCTATGCAGAGGTGGACGAAGCATTAGGCTTTAAGATGAACTTGCTGAAATACGAAAGTAGGGCAGACGTTTCGTTTGCCATTGGCGACTATCTTTCGGCAAAAGCCAAATTGTTGTTGGGTGCAATGGATGACAGTAAGGCCAGAACGAAGAAGGCCAAAGAGGCGAAACCTAAGGTGGATACAAAGTTGGCTACCTTTAATCTTTTTCGCTTGGGGATGAGCGTTGCCGAAATAGCCCAACGCCGCCAACTAACACCCAGCACCATTTATTCGCATTTGGCTCATTATGTTGCCGAAGGTGTCGTATCGGTATCGCAGTTTGTGGATGATAAGAAACGGCAGGAGATTACCCGTTATTTGATGAAGCATCCTGAAGAGAAAAAAAGTCTGAATGAAATTAAGGCGGAAATTAGTCCTGACATCAGCTATGAAGACATCCGATTTGTCATGGCCGAATATTACAGAAAGAATAAATAAGGGCTATTACGCCATTTCTGACAGAAGGACATAAGAAACATAATGAAAGGATATTGAAGTCGTCTTGACTTTTATTGTGAAAAGGAATTGAATTTGGAATAGACTTACAGAGCTTGATGCATTATCAAACTCACACAGAGGTGCAGCGGAAACAGAGAACATACCATCACAGTTTTAAGGTATAAAGACGCTACGCTTAGCGAACGTGGAGGAAGGAGGGGGGTATGATCCATTCGGGAACAAAGAAAAGAACGTTTTGTTTACTGCACGATGATTTGGCTACACGTGGTGTGAATTGTGGAGGTTGGCGTGGTGTCAGGAACGATTGTATCAACTAACGCCTAGTGGTAATAGGCTTACCAACTGGATTTCTAACCCGAACTGGGCAAATTAAAGATATGAGATAATAATGTTACTGGTGGGAAATAATCTTGTTACTTATCGTCTGTAACAACATTGCAGATGATAAGTAACAAGACTAGACGCGAAGCTTAACTTGGCCGGTGACAGCAAATTAAGGTTGGTTCAATGTTTACCCAATGCCTATTTGGTGGGCTTACAACAGGCCACACCATACGTTTATTATCCTAAGCCAACGTATAACACCAATATGCGGCGTGCCTTTGGGAAAGCCAGCCTAGGTATTTCAAAGTCCATTATCGCAGAATGATGCTTAAATCGTCATTAAACGTTTACTTACTTTGAGTCACTTTGATGGTCGCATCGTAATTATCAACAGAGCCATAAACATAGAGCGTGCGTTTCTTCCCCGTCGTATTCGGCTCGGCTATTATCTTTATTTCATTTCCATGAAGCATCCTAAACTTCACTTTTAACCAAGAACACGTTGTGATGATGGTGTCGTTTTCGCCCTCGCTAAACTTTGTATCTCCATTTCCATTGTAATCGCTGATGCTAATACCGGCGATAGCTTGCTTTCCAGAACAATATTTAGTGCCACCTTCTCTCCCAAAGCTAATCTTTGAGGGAAAACCATAGTTGTCTGACGGCCCACAGGCGACAAGTAAAAGTAGCAAACAAAAAACTACGATCCAAAGTTTCTTTTCCATAATTCAGTTGGTATGTCGGTTATTTGTAAGTGATTATACGTATGTGGTGGTTGAACCTAATCATATAGTGACCTCATCCCCTTTTCATAGAACAGCACTAATCAATTTATTTTTGAGATTAGCCCAACCGTTGTTGAGGCATCCATAATGAAGCTATCGAGGTTTGACAATGCTTTATCGGTAGAATTTGCATGTAAGTGAGTTGTTCTTTCAGGAAGAGAAATTTTTAGAACTTCTGTTTCTGCATCCTGACAAGCACTTAAATCAATCGAGAACACTATCACCAACGATAGTCGTAAAAATCGTTTTGTACCCATAACAGATAATTTTGGGTTATAATTTTAGGTTCTTTTCTCGTTCCTCGAAAAGTGCGTTTTGCCTTTCCACTTCGCTAAAGCTTCGTGCCGGCTATTTTCAATTCTCGCCATGGCAATGCTCAAACAAGCTTGGCATTGCCCATTTGGCTTAACGAAAACGTTCGTTAGAAATTTTATGTGCCTTAATTCCGCAAGTTCTTGATTTAGCTATTATAAGCACCTGGGCAACGATTGTTGCTCAATACTTTGCCATGTCGGAAAATCACTTGCCTTAATGTTACGATTAATCAGCGCAATTTAAACGGCTGACATCGCAAAGGTATAAATAAAATCCGAGAAGCTCACTCCTTTCGGTAGTATTTTTTTCAATCATGGAGAGATTTGAGCAAGCTCTCAGCACCGTGATCAGCAAGTGCCTAGGCCTAAGATGCACATCTTATGGCAGTCAATATAGCGAAATCATCCGCTCGCTGATGCCCATTTGTCTTAGTCGTCTTTACTTTTTCTTACTTTCCACTTGCAATTCATTTTTTTTCCGCGCATTTAAACCATCTGCTGATATGCGGCAGCCAGCATCTTATTGCCGCACAACAATGGCCTTATAGTCACTGCACAAAGGTCTTTGTGGTGCACAAACTGCGACAGAGAGCCGAACACATTCAGCCCTTCACCTTTAAACGGCGTTAGCAATCTTTCCACCTTTTCACCTTTTCACCTTTTCACCCTTTCATCATGATGTACACAATAACGGGGGCACCAATCAAGGGGGTGATGGCGTTGATAGGGATGATGCTGCCATTGGGAGGCAGGTAACACAGCAAAGCACATAGCAAGGAAACGCAACAGCCCAGAAGAATGGTTGTGGGCAGCAGTGTGCGATGGTTGTCTGTGCCTGTTATCAAACGGGACAAATGCGGCACGGCAAGGCCAATGAAGGCTATCGGGCCACAGAAAGCCGTTGTGATGGCGGTTAATAATCCAGTGACAGCCAGAAGCAAAAAGCGTGTTTTACCCACGTTTATGCCCAGGCTTTGAGCGTAATCATCACCCAATGTGAGGGCATTTAGCGGTTTTATCATGATAAGGGCGCAAATCAAACCTACGGCAATGACCGCGCAGAATATGGGAATGTTGACCAGTGATACGCCTCCAAAGCTACCTAAGCCCCAAACCAAATATGATTTAACACCTTGATCGGTGGCAAAAAGCCGAGAACGAACTATGGAATTACATCATCATCGAGAACC
>CAJPTO010000019.1 GCA_905373605.1 uncultured Prevotella sp. | reverse complement strand
GTTTTACAGATTTAAAAAGCAAAGAAAATGAAAAAATTAGTTTTGGCTTTCGTAGCTATCGCAGCCGTATCTTTGGCATCTTGCAACAACAAGAAGAATGAACCTGCTGCTAATGTAGACACTACCGCTGTTGACACTGCTGCTGTTGACACCGCTGCTGCCGACACTGCTGCTGCTGACACTGCTGCTCACATGTAATTCTACGAAAAGTAAATTGAGAGAACTGGGCGCACCCATAAGGGTGCGCCTTTTTCTGTTTACCATTCAGGCTAATTTGACGTGCAAGAAAACATGTTGCGTTTGTTTGTGCTGCAATTGTTTCTCTTCCTGAACTGGCGTAAATGATGCTGGATAAAGCCAAAGGAGAGGAAGAATGATACATCAACACATGCTGATGCTTAGTGGAAGGGGATGGAACAGACCATAAGGAAGACAAAATCGCCGCGTTACATTCTGTTTGTAACGCGGCGATTTTTGATAATTCCGTTGCTGTACCATCGGTTTATGGCCTTTAGTTGATGGTTCGCTCTATTTCAGCGACGAGTTTGGGGCAATGTGGCAGTAGCAACGTGAAGGAGATTAGAACAGCTTTGCAGGGTAAACGCCCTCGTCAACCAGAGATTGAATGCGCTGCACTGTTCCTTCTCGGTCGGCCGAATAAGTAACGCCAAACCACTTGCTGGTGGTGTCTAGCACCTTTACCGTTGCCGTTTTGTCGTTCACCAGCTTGTTAACCATCAGCGGTATGAAAAATTCCGCCTTTAAATTGGTTCTGTTTTTCTCGTCGGCCAAGAATGTCTTGAAATAATCTTCGCTATATTCGAAGTAATCGGGGGTAAATCCCCACATGTTCATCGACACGGGTGTGTTGTCTTCGATGGGTACCCACTGTCCTTGTTCGTCTTTGTAGCAAACCTTGCCGTCAATACGCATGATTTCGGTGCGTTCAACCACAGTGGTAAGCAGGCCATTTTCGTCTGTAGAGCAAACGCCTCGAGCCACAGTGCCGTTCTCGCTCAGCGTGTTGCCAACGCGGAAACCCACCATTGCGTAGGTGTTTTTGGCATTTTCGGGCAGACTGGCGAGGAATTTGCCAAGCACCATGAACGAGTCGCGGTTGTAAAAGTCGTCGCAATTGATTACGCAGAACGGCTCTTTGATAACGTCTTTGGCCATCAACACGGCATGATTAGTGCCCCAGGGCTTCTCTCTTCCTTCGGGAACGCTATAACCTTCGGGCAGTGCATCGAGGCTTTGGAACACCAATTCGGCAGGGATGTGCCCTTCATACTTAGAGAGGATTTTCTCTTTGAAGTCTTTTTCGAAGTCTTTACGGATAACAAAGACAATCTTTCCGAAGCCTGCTTTGATGGCATCGTAGATGGAGTAGTCCATAATTGTTTCGCCATTTGGCCCTAGTCCGTCGAGTTGTTTCAGTCCGCCGTAGCGACTTCCCATGCCAGCGGCGAGTAATAAAAGTGTTGGTTTCATTGTTTACCTGTTATGTTATTTGTTATGCAAATGTACAAAAAAATATTGATAACTGCAACGTGAGCTATCCTGTTTCGTTGTATGCTGTTCAATTTATGGGTTGTAATTGGATGTTTTGCCCAAAAATGGATGTGTCGTCTTGCAGAAGGTTTCTATCGACAACGGCTTTATACGATTATCCCATGCATGTTTGAACGGCAGCGAAGAGCAACAGCACTGCAAATGTTGCAAGTCCTACGATGGAAATATGGTTCGTGTGTGCTGCTCCTTTCAATTCGTCCAAACCATAAAAGTGATTTGCAAAGGCATAAAGCGCAAACGACACACCTGTACCCCAAATGGCACCAGCAAGTAGGTCGCCAGGATAATGCACACCCAAGTAAGCCCGACTGTAGCACATGGCAACAGCCCAGGAAAAGAGAAATACAGCCAACTGCTTATTTCGGAAAAACAACGTAACCATTGTTGCAAGCATGAACGAATTGGAAGCGTGGCAAGATGGGAAACCATAATCGCCCCCACGATAATTGTCTACAACGTGGACAAGATGGCTAATGCCGCTTCCCAACTGCGTGGGACGCGGCCGGTTGAAGAGTGGGCGGATGAATTCGGCGCAAACAAAGTCGGAAAAGAAAAGTGCCAATCCGATAGTAGATAAGACGATGAGCAGCTTGGGCTTGTAGCCAAGGCGTTTGGCTAGAACCCAAAAGATGGCCAAATACATGGGAACCCAAACCCATTTGCCCGAAATGAGGGACATGAACAGGTCGGGAAGTGACGAATGGCAGCTGTTTAGCCACAGCAGTAAGGCCGAATCTAAGTTGTTGAGCGTCTTTATCATTTAATGTTGTTAGCGCTGGGAAATGTCGTCGTAAAGTTTCTGCAAGTAAGCCTTGGCATATGGCAGGTTCTTTCCTGGCTTATTTCCGTTATCCAGAATGGTTTTATTTGTTTCGCAGTTGAAAAACACGGTGTTGTCTTTGGTCTTCATCATGAAGGCGTTGGGAACTGTAGAGAAAGCGAAATGGGGAACATTGGGGTTGAGCATGTCTTTGCTGAACTTAAACTCGCTGTAGCCGATGCCCAATTGTGAAAGAAGCGTTGCGGCTATGTCTGCTTGCGAGCCAAATGTGTCGATATGTCCCTTCGCTTTAAGTGCGCCGCCAAGCAACAGCAGTGGTATGTGGTATCTTGCTGGCGAATAGTTGTCCATGTCTTCGGGATAGCAGCCTTGATGGTCGGGGACAAGCACAACGAGTGTGTTCTTCCACGATGGCAATCGCTTAAGTGCGGCCACAAACTTACCCAGGCAGTTGTCGGTATAGGCGAAAGCGTTGAGTATTTTGTTGTTTAGCTTCTTGTAAGGCACGTCATATGGCTCGTGGCTGCTGCTTGTTTGTATCACGCTGAGCTGAGAAGTGTTGGGTGCTTGGCTTTTTATGTCGGCCAAGGCGCGGTCGAAAACGTATTGATCTGGCACGCCCCACTTGCTTAATCTAAGCTTGATGGGGAAGTCGGCATCGGAAACAAGGTCTTCGAAGCCAGCAGTTGTGACGAACGAACGCATGTTTGTGAAGTCGGCATCGCCGCCATAGTAGTATTTAAGTTGGTATCCCGTTTCCTTAAGCTTTTGAGGAAACATGGGTAGGTTGCCCGTTTTGTTGGGATACTTCATGATACTCATGGTGGGTTGTGCGGGATAGCCAGCCAAGATGGCAGCAAGTCCGCGGTCGGTTCTGAAACTATTGGCATAAAAGTTGGTGAACAGCACGCCTTCATTTGCCCATTTATCCATGTTTACGGCCACATTGGGCACTCCGCCCATTGATTTCATGATGTGTGTCGAGAAACTCTCCAGCACCACCATGATGATATTGGGCTTATTTGTGTTTAGCAGCTTGTATACGGCTGTTGTTCCGCCTTGTTTTGTGTGGCCTGAGATTTGTGCGAAGAGCTTGTTTGCTTCATCAGCAGCCATAAATCGGTATTGGTCTTTCGTGTTTTCATCGCTCATTAGCGAACTGAGCAAGCTGAAACACGGGTTTATGGCGGCATGGTTCAGCTTTTGGTTCTCGCTGAAATACACGCGTCCGATGTTCATTGTGGATGTTCCCAAGCTGCCGCGTATGGGAACGAACAGCAAAGCCAGCACAACAACCATCACTCCCGACGCAATGAACCTGTCTTTTGCCACGCCCTTGCTCTCGGGAAATGAGGCAATGGATTTGCTGAAGGCCACAAAGAGGCCGGCGGTGAGCAACAAAATCACCACTACGCCAAGCACAATCCACCACGCCGACACAGAAGCGAGAGCCTCTTTGGGTGAACTGAAGAAATAGAAAAACGGAGTGGAGTCTATTCTGAACCTCCAAAAGTCGTAAAGAACGGCATCTGTGCAGTAGACCACGCTCATTACAAGCGATGCCAACAACAGATAGGTCTTGTGCAAGCAGCGAATTAACGCGGGATGCAGCCAAATAGAGGTGAGTGCCAGCAAAGCAGGGATAGTGGTGAAATAACCTGCCACGGAAATGTCCATCGGCAAGCCATGCCAAATCACAGCAAGGTAGTCGCTAAAGGCGCAATCCTTGAACGAACTGTGGTTGTAAAGCATGAATACAGGCTTTAGGATTACCGAAATAGCGGTAAACATGGCCATCGTTAGAATTACATTTCCAACTAAGTGCCATTTGTAGTGTTGTTGTTTTCTCGTCATATATGGTTCAGGCAAGTACTTAAGGTTCGATACCACGCGCTCTATCTGGTTGATGTTTTAGTGTTTGTTGTCATGATAATGGGCTTGTGGTATTCATAAAGTCCTTTTTTCTCTTACAAAGGTATGATTTCTTTTATAAAACACCTAACTTTTAAGTGCTAAAAATACTTTTTCATATAAAATAATGGCTCACTTCCCTTTGATCTGTTTGCGTGTGAAACTTTAATGTAAGTTCGTAATATGTTGCCTATAAACCTGTTAAGCATGTGTTAATGAGAACGTACGCAATCTTTGCACTAACCTTTGAGCAACCAATTACCCATGATGGTTTTGCCACTTGGCGTTAAAATGCTCTCTGGATGAAACTGTATGCCGTGCAGCCTAAGCCACTTATGGCGTATGCCCATCACTTGTTGGTCACTGCTTAGGGCGGTAATCTCCAGCGGAGTGCTGATGCTTTGAGCATCAACAACCCAACTGTGATACCTTCCCATTGTCAGTTCTGGGGGCAACCCCTCGAAAATGGGATCGTTACCAAGGTTTATGCCTGTGGTTGAAACGCCGTGGCACACTTCAGATAGGTTGGTAAGCCTACCGCCAAATGCTTCGGCTATCGCCTGATGCCCTAGGCAAACGCCCAGTATCGACTTTGTTTGGGCGAAGGCTTTTATCACCTCCAGCGTTTTTCCTGCTTGCGAAGGCAGCCCTGGACCAGGGCTAAGCACAAGCTTATCGTAGGCTTGCAGGTCGCCCAGCTCAAAGCAGTCGTTCTTCAACACCGTTACATTGGCACCAAGACTTGCGATGAGGTGCACCAGGTTAAACGTGAACGAGTCATAATTATCGATGATGGCAATGTTCATGGTTGGGCTGATTGTCGCGCCGTTTGTGTTAAAATCGTTCATCGTATGTTGTTAAACCCATCCAGATAGGATGCCATTGCCGTCATGTCTTTCTTGCCAGGCTCTTGCTCAAACTGCGTGTCTAGATTTATTCCTGCGAACAGCGGATGATTGATGCTGCTGATACACGAAGCAGGGAAGGGCGCTACGGGCATGCTGATTAAGAAAGGAGTGGTGCCTGTGTATGCCGAGAACAATGTGTTTAGTGGCGAATTGCCCTCATCATCGGCAGATTGGTGCTGCATTTCATTGGCAAGACTGCTGACATCGGCTACATCAAATAACAACAAGTCGGCCTTACCCTCGTATTCGGCCGCCTTGTCAAAGTCGGCTGGCGAGGAAATGGCAATGCGTTTGATGATTTTAATGCCCTTGTGTATGTCTGGGTCGATGGTTCGGCGCAGGTTTTCGAGCGTCACGGCAGGTTCGTTGCCATTGAGCTGCACGTAGTCAAGGGCGTAATTGTATATTCGGGTGACGATGTTTTGCGGCATGTCGTCGGCAAAAACGCCCACTCGGCTTGTTTTTGCGTGGGATGTGTTGGCATCCGACGATTTGTTTGTCTTCCTAAGATGCTTTTCAGCGTAATCGGGAATGATGCCAGCTTGCGATGAAATCATTCTGACAAAGCGCGGATTGTTGGGAATGAAGTTGAAACCCAGCAGGTGTACGCCCATTTGTGCGGCTGCTTCGATGTCTTCGGCGTGTTGCATGCCGCATATTTTTATAATCATAAGTTGTGTGTGTAAGTTTATTTTATGCGTTTTTTGTGTAGGGGGAGCGCGCTAAGGACGTTCATAGTCAACGAAACAGTAGTCGAACTCGTGTTTGTCGTCCTTTACGTGGCACGTCCTAGCCGTTTCCGTCCATCCGTCATAGTTGGGAAAGAAAGCGTCAGCCTTGTCGGGCGTGTCGTCTATCTCGGTTAAAAGCAGTTTGTTGGCCACGGCAATGGCTTCATTGTACAGCTTTGCGCCACCTATTATATATACATCCTCTTCGGGTGTACAGCTATCAAGTGCCTCGTTTAGCGACGAAAAGCAATCGCAACCAGGGAAATCATGCTGCGTTGTGCTCAACACCACGTTGCGCCTATTGGGCAATGCCCCTTTGGGAAGCGACAGAAAGGTGTGCCGCCCCATGATGATGGTGTGGCCCGTAGTAAGCATTTTGAAGCGTTTCAGGTCGTTGGGCAACCAATAGATGAGCTTGTTTTGATAGCCAATGGCCCTGTTTCGTGCCACGGCTGCAATGATGTTTATCTGCATAACCATAGTTTTAGCGAGCTACACCGAAACCTCTGCCTTGATATGCGGCAGGGGGTTGTAGCCTTCGAGTGTGAAATCGTCGTATTTAAAGTCGAAGATGCTGTTGACATTGGGGTTAATCACCATCTTGGGCAATGCTCGTGGGGTGCGTTGCAACTGCTCTTTGGCCTGCTCCAAGTGGTTTAGGTACAGGTGTGTGTCGCCAGTGGTGTGGATGAAGTCGCCGGGCTGCAACCCACAAACCTGCGCCATCATCATTGTTAGCAAGGCATACGAGGCGATGTTGAACGGCACGCCGAGGAACGTGTCGGCCGAACGCTGGTATAATTGCAGGCTAAGCCTTCCCTCGGCAACGTAAAACTGGAACAGACAATGGCAAGGGGGCAGGGCCATTTGCTCCACTTCGGCCACGTTCCATGCGCTAACCATCATGCGGCGAGAGTCGGGATGGGTCTTCAACGTGTTCACGATGCCCTGTATTTGGTCGATGTGCCCACCGTTATAGTCGGGCCACGACCGCCATTGGTGCCCGTAAACAGGTCCCAATTCGCCGTTCTCGTCGGCCCATTCGTTCCAAATTCTCACGCCGTTTTCTTGCAGGTACTTCACGTTGGTGTCGCCCTTCAGAAACCAAAGCAGCTCATATATGATGGACTTGAGGTGCAGTTTCTTCGTTGTCAGTAATGGAAAACCTTCTTGAAGGTTAAATCGCATCTGGTGTCCGAACACGCTTAGCGTGCCCGTTCCTGTGCGGTCTTCCTTGCGTGTGCCTTCATTCACGATGCGTTGAAGCAAGTCTAGATATTGTTTCATCTTAATATGATAATCTGTTGTGGTTGTTGGATGTGTGTACTTTTTATGCGCCACTCTTGCGGATAGAGGTTGTTAGCCCTGTTACCAATGTTCTTTACGAAGCCCAATGGCATGCCTTGATAAGCAACCAGCACATGTCCGCGCGGCGTTTCTGTGGGTAAGGCCACGGCTTCTCGCCGCAAAAAGGCGATGGCCGAGGCGTAATCCAGCTCGCATTTGCAAAAGGCATCGGGAGCTAGGGCGATGGAGTGGGCGAGTGAAGGGTGGGGAACAAGGCCCTTGCCCTTGGGCTGGGCCACCCCAATTCCCGCGTGGATGATGCGCAATGCCGCACTGGCCTTGTCGAAAAGGCTTGTCCACGAGCAGGGAATGGCATGCAAGTAGCCGTTTATCTGCCGTGTGTCAAAATCGGTATTTGCCTTAAGCCATTGTGGCATTTCGGGCAAAACGGCTTTCTGATTTGTGCCTTTTCGTGCAGCCTTTTTGTTTGCCTCGTGAGCATTTTGCTCGAAACGTTTTCTAAGCACGCATAAGAACAGGCCTTCACCTTTCGTTATGCCGGGGATAAAGCGGCATGCAGGGATGTCGCTGTTGATGCTGGGCATGATGTTCCACGCCGATGGCAGGGGAGGAAGGTCGGGGTCGGCCCCCAATTCCTGTACAATCCATTCCACATTGCGTTCGTTTTCCTTGTCGTTAAAGGTGCAGGTGGAGTAGATAAGCAATCCGCCAGGTTTCAAGCAAGGCCATATTTCGGCGATGATTTCGCGCTGCAACCGCCAGCAATGCTCCACGTTTGCCGTGCTCCACTCGGCAACCGCCCCTGCGTCTTTTCTGAACATGCCCTCGCCCGAGCAAGGCACATCGGCCAGGATGGCATCGAATTGCAGGCCGCTTTTTCGGTAATCGGCGGCTAGGTTGTTAGTAACCACCACGTCGGGATGCCCAAACTTTTGCATGTTTTCTGCCAACACGCTAGCTCTTTGCCCAATTGGTTCGTTGCAAAACAGCAGGCTTCCCTGTGGCAGGGCAGCCCTTAAGGCTGTGGATTTTCCGCCAGGAGCGGCGCAAAGGTCGAGCATTGTGATGGGCGAATGCACCATTTGGCGCACAATCCAGGACACAAACATCGACGAAGCCTCTTGCACATAATACGCACCTGCATGGAAAAGCGGGTCGAAGGTGAAGTTGGGGCGCGCCGAAAGGTAACAGCCTTCATCGTTCCATGCCACGTGTCCGAGCGCATTGCACACCTCAACCTTTCCGTTTAAGGTTTTAAACGGGTTGAGCCTGATGCTCACGGGAGGCTCTTCGCTCAGTGCGGCAAGCAATTTCTCGTATAGCTCGTCGCCCAGAAGAGGTCTTGTATAAGCGGTGAAATCGTGTGGCAGCACCATTTTTATTGTCTTTTGCGGATACAAATTTATGTTTTTTTTTTGTGCTCTGCAACTAAAACGCCTTTGTTTGCGTCATATATACATAAAAACGATAAACAACAACACGATGAAAGAATATCTCTTGGCGTTTTCCATGCTGTTTCTGGTCGGAGTTTCGGCTGTGGATGCCACCCCAAAACACCGACATCGCCACACCACTACAAACGTTTCGGTGAAAGCCGACAGTTCTTCGGCGGCCATTGAGGTGTATTCGGACACCACTTCAAGCGATGCCGACTCGGATAGCATCTACATGTCTTCCTCGTTTGGCACGGATAAAGATTTCGATGATGATGTGGACAATCCTGTTGACGCAGTGAACTGGTTGTTCAATCATGGCCCTGGTGGCTCCATCATCGCCGTTTTCGCTGTGGTTTGCATCTTCCTCTGCGCCCTTGCGCCTTTCGTTATCTTCGCTTTCATCATCTATTACCTGATAAGGCGACACAACGATCGCGTGAAACTCTCGATGAAAGCGATGGAAATGGGGCAATTGCCGTCTGGAAGAGCCGGCTCCGAACTTACCGAAAGCGATGAGATGCTGTGGAGAAAAGGTGTTAAGAACGCTGCTCTAGGACTGGGCTTAACCCTGATGTTCTGGATGTTTGGTGCAGAAACACTTGCAGGTGTAGGCCTTCTGGTGCTGTGCTACGGACTCGGACAGGTGTATATGGCGCGTGCTTCGCGCAAAAGACGTGATAACAAAGACGAAAACAACCATCCCGAATTCTAGATGAACGTGGCTGTGCTTAACGATATTACCCTGGTTGCCATGGCGGCTGAACAACACAACCGTAAAGCTTTCAACGAGCTGGTTGTGCGGTATCAGTCGCCCATCAGGCGTTTCTTTCTCAACCAGACGTTGGGAAACAAACCCTTGAGCGACGATTTGGCGCAGGACACCTTCGTGAAAGCCTACCTCAACATCGCCAAGTTCAGGGGCGAAGCTGCCTTTTCCACATGGCTCTACCGCATTGCCTACAACGTGTTTTACGACTATACACGCAACAACAAGCAAACCGACGACTTGGAAACGCAAGAAGTGGCCAGGCAAAATGCAGACTTTACAGACACTACTGTCGCACTAGACATCTATGAAGCGCTCAACACCTTGAGCAGTTACGAAAGAACATGCGTCACCTTACAGCTGATGGAAGGACAGCCCATCGACAAAATAGCCTTGATAATGGGCATGGCCACAGGAACTGTGAAGTCGCATTTGTTCAGAGGAAAAGAAAAAATGACCCGATACTTAAAAGAAAATGGATATGACAGAAAGAGATGACGAAATGCTTATGCGCTTCTTTGAAGAGCATAAACAAGAGCTATTGGACGAGGGCTTCTCTGCTCGCGTGATGCAAAAGCTGCCTTGTGAGGCCATACGCACCTACAACAGGCTGTGGACACTCTTCTGTTGTGTGGCGGGATTGGCACTTGTTTTCTTCACGCGAGGATGGGAACAGGTGGCACATGCGGGACGAAATGTGGGCTCGCAGCTTTACGAGGCACTGCTTTCAGTGAACCTTTCGGGATTTTCTCCCTTGGTTGTCTTCGTTGCCGTGATGACGTTCCTCGGCGTAACGGTCTACAATCTCTCTCTCTTGAAAGACTGATTGTATAGCTTTCGCTTACAAGGCGTAGGCTTTCCGTGTGTAGTGGGCAGACAATGGCATTGTCTGCCCGCTTGCTTTATGTTTCGACTACCGGTCAATGCCAATCTTTGGATGATTTGTCGTCAAACAAAATGCCTTTGGAAAACGGGTTTTAGAAGGGTGCAACGCGTGCACAACACGGGTTGATAAATCCTCAAGCAGCCAAGAGGATGATTATTGTTGCCCATAATCCACATGCAAACGCCTCAAGATGCATTGCACGCTTACCTTAAAAATATTCTTATTAATTTACAAAATGCCTTTTCCCCATGCGTCATTCTAGCATTTTTTCAGGTCTTTAAACCAGCAAAACACATCTATTTCCTGTTTTTTCAAATGCCCTTGTGGTAAAAAAACGAGCACAAACGTAGCTTTTTGCATCGTTTTGCTTCTCTAGATTGTTGCCATTTCATGTTTTTTGGCTTGTATTTTTACCCATTTTCGCACCTATTTCATGGCATTCAACCTTCGTTTATCCATCTTAAACAATTCCTTTTTCGTTCATTCCCCTGCTTTTTGATACATCTAGCAGTGCTAAGTGCATGAGATAGCCATGCAAAGTGCCGCATTTAGCATTGCTTTTTCATGCAAAAAGCACACCTTTTTGCGGCACTTAGCATGTGTCTTGCCCAAAATACGGGCTAAAAGCGGCATAATGGCGGGCCAGATACCGCTTACCTCATCTTACTTCCCTGCAACAACCCCATGCGAGAATGAATTATTTATGACCAATGTGTAGATCGTGGCGCGCGAGGGCAGCCATAATGTTAAAATTCTTGCCGAAAATTTTACTTTTTTAAGAATATGATTTTCGCTTTTGTTTCCTTTGGCTTAGTTATAGTAAAGTGAAAATGCTTTTGGAAAACTGCTCTTAGTGAAATGCTACACGTGCAAGATATGGCGTTAATAAATCCTCCTTTCCCTACGCGTGAGGAATGTTTGTTTGCTTGTGATGCACCCATAACTTTCCAAACCCAATTCAGTTTGACTATAGCGAGGTCTTTAACTTGTAAACAAAAACTGCGAGATGAAAGCAAAAATACAGCAAAGAGCAAAGTGATAATGCGGAAATGTCCTTTTGCTACGGATTTTATAACGCGAAACTGTAGAAACGAACTTACCCCCTTCACAGAAAAGGCATACACGTATTGGGCTTAACGAGAGCATAAAGCAGCAACAGAGAGAAGCCAACCAACAGAGGCATCTGTGGCTGGTGTTTTATTATAGGAAAGAGGGTACTTTTCAAAGAAAGCCTTAAAAATCAAATCTACTAACCGATTAATCTACAAAAAAAAGCAAAAACATTTGGGCATCTGCCTTAAAGTAGTTAAATTTGCATTCTAGCATATAAAAGCAACGCTTAATGAGACAGCTGAAAATCACAAAATCGATAACGAACAGGGAGAGCGACTCACTGGACAAATACCTCCAAGAGATTGGCCACGAGGAACTGCTTACTGTCGATGAAGAAGTTGAATTGGCACAACGCATCAAAAAAGGCGACCGAAAAGCCTTGGAGAAGCTAACCAAAGCCAACTTGCGGTTTGTTGTGTCTGTTGCCAAACAGTACCAAAACCAGGGCCTAAGCCTACAAGACCTCATTAACGAGGGAAATGTGGGCTTGATAAAAGCTGCCGAAAAGTTTGATGAAACACGTGGCTTTAAGTTCATTTCCTACGCTGTATGGTGGATAAGGCAGAGCATCTTACAGGCCATTGCCGAGCAAAGCCGCATTGTTCGCCTGCCCCTAAACCAAGTGGGGTCGGTAAACAAAATCAACAGAATGCTCAATAAGTTTGAGCAAGAAAACGAACGCAGGCCAAGCATCGACGAAATAGCAGAGAAAACCGACCTTCCCGAAGACAAGATAGAAGACGCCATAAAGGTTACTGGCAGGCACATCTCTGTGGATGCCCCTTTCACTGATGGCGACAACAACAGCTTGCTTGACCTCCTTACAAATTCTGACACACCAACTGTTGACAACGAGCTGGTGAAAGAGTCGTTGCGGGCGGAGATTTCTGATGCCCTGCAATACCTCAACGAGCGCGAACGCAACGTTATCGAGGCGTTCTTCGGCATCAACCAGGTGGAGATGACACTGGAAGAGATTGGCGACAAGTATGGACTGACGCGCGAAAGGGTGCGGCAAATTAAAGAAAAGGCCATACGAAGGCTCAGAAACAACACCAAGAACAAAATGCTCAAGTCGTACCTTGGGCAGTAAACAATACGGGTGGTCTGGAAAAAGAACTTCCAAATGGCCTTATGGCTTATCCCTATACGAAGGGTTGGAAGCGACTTACACAACACAAGAAGATGAAACAATTGAAAAAATATTTTTACGTAGCAACGATCATGCTGGCATTGGCCACCACTGCATCGGCCAAAATGGTTCAAACCAAGGTTTATCTCTTTGGCATGGCCGCATCGTTTAACGACTCTACGGCGTATTTTACTGATGTTCAGGAAATTGACGGCTGGATTAACGACAAGGGTGACTTCCTTTATAGCAGGGAAAACTATTCTTACCAGCTGCGCGACTACTTGCAGTCGCAAGGCTTCACCAGCGCAACGTGCATCACTTGTTTTGCACTCTCGCGCAAGAAAGCTGAGAAAAAATATGCCACACTCTTGAAAAAAAGTGCGGCTAGGGGCGATGCCAACCTGCGTTACATCAAAGGCGATGAGTTTAAATACGAGCCCATTGCCCCTGAAAAGTAAGCACAGCGAAGGATAGAATGATGCTCTTATGCGCTATGCTGCACCAAAAAGCAGAACAACTGGTAGGCCTTTTATCAACTTAAGGGCATGCCAGCGGAAAGCTAGGTGTGAATAAACATGTAATTATACGGAGAAGAACTTCATTGATGACCCATAATTATAACATCGCCGAACACGATGTAAGCATTGTTTTCAAAGAAATGGTGCCCCTGGAGGCTTCGCTTGTTCACTCGTTGCGGCCCTTTAGGGTTGAGAACGTGTCGGCGGCTCCCCTCTTCACGCTTTACGTGACCAAAGAATTGGCGGCTTTTGCTCCTGAAGACACCGAACTGATAAGGGATATTGACACAGGGAACGGCATGACCTTGGTAGACGTGCTGCCAACGGGTGGCTATCAGTTTCATATTCGCAACCTGCAAGGCAAGCTTTGCTGTTTGTTGCACACCAACAAAGACTTTTCGGTGTGCCATTGCAAGCTTGAAGGCAACCACGTGATGCAAAACTTCGGCCTGAACAATGCGCTGATGCTCACTTATGCCTTTGCTGGGGCTTTTAAGCAAACGCTTCTCATCCATGCATCACTGGTTAGGCACAACAATCGCGGCTATGCTTTCATCGCCAAAAGCGGAACAGGAAAGAGTACGCATGTGAGTCTTTGGCTGCGATTTATCCCTAATTGCGACTTAATGAACGATGATAACCCCATCATTCGCTTTATCGATGGCAAGGCTTACATCTATGGCAGCCCCTGGAGTGGCAAGACACCCTGCTATCGCAACGTGAAAGCCGAACTGGGAGCTATCTCGCGCATCGACCGCGCACAGCAAAACAGCGTGGAACGGCTTAAGCCTGTCGAGGCTTTTGCTTCGTTACTGCCCTCGTGTTCTACAATGAAATGGGATAAAGATGTGTTCAATTGTTCGTGCGACACCATCACTAAGCTAATAGAAACAACAGGCATCTACACCACACATTGCCTACCTGATAAAGAAGCAGCCCTGATATGTTGGCAAACAATAGCGAAATAAGAGAAGTGCAGTTTGAGAATGCCCAGTTCTTGCCCGAGGTGTCTCGCTTCTTGGAAGAGGGACACACCGTGACCATCGGCTTAAAGGGCTATAGCATGCGCCCCTTTCTGGAGCATAATCGCGACAAAGCCTTGCTTAGCAAGCCCACAACGCTCCAAAAAGGTGATGCCGTATTGGCTGAAATATCACCGGGGGTGTTTGTGCTTCACCGCATTATTAAGATTGATGGCGATGAGGTTACGCTTCGCGGAGATGGCAATCTGGTCACCGAACACTGTAAGAAAACTGATGTAAGGGGCTTTGTGCTGGGCTTTTACCGCAAGGGAAGAAAACATTTAGACAAGACCAACAGTGTTAAGTGGCGTGTGTACTCGGCCTTTTGGACAGGCTTGTTCCCGTTTCGCAGATACTTGTTGGCATTCTACTCAAGAATTTGGATGCGTTTGTTTGGCCCAATCTAGGGCGAAAGGCGCATAAACTACATAAAATCGTTATGAAAAGGAAAGTTGGATTTAAGTTGCGCTCCATTTGTGGTGAGCATGTAATAGTGGCTGAAGGCAAAGAGAACATCGACTTCAGCAAGATTATCAGCATGAATGAAACGTCGGCATACCTCTGGGAGGCCGTTGAAGACATTGACTTCACGGTTGAAAGCTTGGCCGATTTGTTGACCGAGCAATATATTGTGGACTATGAGGTGGCACTTCGCGACTGCAAAGAGCTGGTGGAAAAGTGGCTGGAAGCGGGCATCATCGAGCCTTGACTTGCCGCTGATGCGAACATAATCGGTTACTTCGAACCTTGCACCATTGCTTGTTCTGTTGCATTGCTGCACGTAATGGCACAAAGCAAGGTGAGGGGTTACAAATAGGTCAACGATTATTTGGTAGTATCGCCGAAAAGACTTAACTTTGCAACGCTAAAAAGAGAAAGATATGGGGGTTGTATCGATTTGATTGGGGTACTCTTCAAAATAAAATCGAAAACCGAGAAGAATTCTTTTGCCAATGGCGGGCCACGACCTTTCGGGGTTAGCTGTAAAGCCGGTGGATTACAAAGGCGGGGAACTCTCAAATCATGTATGACTCAGAGTTTTCATCACATCATCGGTACGACCCTTTTTTTATAGGCAGGAATTTCTTCCTGCCTTTTTTTAGAAGTTCACATTGGCAATACGATTATTAATTAAAAGAAATACAACATGTTTTCAGGCATTGTAGAAGAGATGGCCACGCTGGTGGACATGAAACGTTATGAAGGGAATATCGACTTTACGTTTAAGTGTACCTTTACGCGTGAGTTGAAGATAGACCAAAGTGTGGCTCACAATGGCGTTTGCCTTACGGTTGTTGAGCTGGATGGCGACAACTACACGGTCACGGCGATGAAAGAAACCCTCATTAAGTCGAACCTTGGACTGCTGAATGTGGGCGACAAGGTGAATATTGAACGCTCGATGAAAATGAACGGCCGACTGGATGGACACATTGTGCAGGGACATGTGGACACTACGGCTGTGTGCGCGGCGATGGAAGATGCGGAAGGCTCTACGTATTTCACGTTCGAATATGCCTTTAAGCCCGAACAAGTGGGGCGTGGATATTTCACTGTAGACAAGGGTTCGGTAACGGTTAACGGCGTGTCGCTAACTGTTGTCAGCCCCACCGAACGCTCGTTTAAGGTGGCCATCATACCTTACACGCGCGAAAACACCAACTTTTGCGACATCAAAGTGGGGTCGGTGGTGAACTTGGAGTTCGACATCCTGGGCAAATACATTGCCCGCATGCAAAGCCTTTCTGGCAAATAAACATCTGCCTGTGGCCGGCATTGAGCCATAAGCATACCTTTATTAAGCAACATTGCCTGAAACCAAACTCCGAAAGCTATGCACTTATTGCTTTTTTCGGGGTTTTGGTTCGGGCAATTCTTTGTATGTTTCTTTCACTATTTCGGCTATAACCTCGTGGTTTTCAAGGTCGTCAATGTAGAAATAGTCTTTTGCACCCGGATATGGAGGACGCAAATCAATCGTTTTAAGTTTCTTTTTGCCTGCCTCTGTGGGCTTAATGTACAGGCAATCGTCGCACAACAGGCCAACGATTTTGCCGTTACAATAGATGCCATAGTCGCCAAACATCTTTTTAACCGTTATCTCTCCCGCCGTAGAACACTGGTCTATGACGTACTGAACAAAGTCTGTGGTACAAGACATGCGTGCTTTGTTTTTGAATTGTGTGTGAGTATACTTCATTTTCAGCTGGCGTGTCGACAAGTTTAAGAAAAGAAGAATACCCATATTACAGTATGAGAACCTTTCTCCTTATATTATATGCACTTGTCAACACGCCAATCTGAACGTTTCCGCTGCTGTCTTGCTTGTCATTTTTGCCGCTCGCCGTTTAGGTACACCTCGCGAATAACAGGTGTGGTATAGGCATAAGGGATGAAAGCAATGGAGGGAATGGGATGGGTGATGTAGAAGTTGGCCACCTTGCCAACGGCAATTGAGCCATAGTCTGCACTCAATCCCATTGCGTATGCGCCGTTGATGGTTGCGGCATTCAGTGCTTCTTCGGGCAGCAAGCGCATCTTAATGCACGCCAACGACACCACAAACTTCATGTCGCCAGATGGTGTTGACCCAGGATTATAATCGCTTGCGAGGGCAGGACCAAGGCCTGCACTAATCATTTTACGCACTGGCGCGAAGGGCATGTTGAGGAAAAACGATGTTCCAGGCAATGCAGTAGGCGAAGTCTCGGTGCCAACCATCATGGCAATGTCTTCATCGGTCATGCTTTCTAGGTGGTCAACGGATAGCGCATTGTGCTTAAGTGCCACTTCGACACCACCACTTGGCGCCAGTTCTTGGCCGTGTATCTTGCCGCGCATGCCGTGCTTAGCACCGGCTTCAAGTATGCGGCTTGTTTCTTCGGGCGTGAAAAAGCCCTCGTCGCAGAACACATCGACAAACTCTGCAAGCCCTTCCTCGGCCACGGCAGGTATCATTTCGTTCACCACGAGGTTCACATAGTCGGCTTGCCGGCCTGCATAAGCCCTTCCCACAGCATGCGCGCCGAGGAAATTGGCCAC
Organism: uncultured Prevotella sp.; assembly: GCA_905373605.1. Taxonomy (GTDB): domain Bacteria; phylum Bacteroidota; class Bacteroidia; order Bacteroidales; family Bacteroidaceae; genus Prevotella. The sequence goes on along the minus strand of CAJPTO010000019.1, from coordinate 6,331 downwards.
CACTTTGAGAGGCGAGGCTTGCTTGATGCGGCGTATAACGCGAAGCATCTTTAGTTCGTCTTCGGTGTTTAGCCCGTATCCGCTCTTTATTTCCACGCATCCCGTGCCTTTAAGCATCACCTCGCGCACACGTTTCATCGACTGTTCGAACAGCTCGTTTTCGCTCATCCCGTGCAGTTTGTCAGCACTGTTGAGTATCCCGCCGCCACGTTTGGCAATTTCGGCGTATGAAAGGCCATTGATTTTGTCGACAAACTCGCCCTCGCGGCTGCCCGCATTCACGATGTGGGTGTGCGAATCGCAGAACGATGGCATCACCATACCGCCTTCTGCATCCACCTTTTCCACGTCTTGTGCAAGCTCAGGCAGGCTGTCCATCGGTCCGAAGTCGGCTATTCGGCCATCCTTCACCAGCAAGTAGGCATTGTTCAGAGTTTCAAACTGAGCCATTTCACTGCCTTGCAGGCGCAAGCGACCCTTGCGGTCTATGCCTCCAAGGGTCGCTATGTTATAAATTAATGTGGTTGCCATTGGCCTATTTGCGTAAGAATTGGATGGATTCTTCGATATGTGGGTACATCACCACATCAGAATCGATGAACGGAACCACCTTCCTGTAGGCATCGTGCACCTTCATCAGCTCGGGCGAAGACACCAATGGGCGGCGGAAGTCGAGTGCTTGGGCAGCATTGAACAGCTCTATGGCCAGCACGCGCTCGGTGTTTGCCACCACCTTGCGCAGTTTGATGGCTGCATTAGCACCCATGCTCACAAGGTCTTCTTGGTCTTGGCAGGATGGAATGTTGTCGATAGACGATGGAACGGCGTAAGACTTGTTCAAACTAACCACAGAAGCGGCCGTATATTGCGCAATCATGAAGCCACTGCTTAGTCCGGGCTTGGCAACAAGGAAGCTTGGCAGGTCGCGAAGGCCAGATACCAAGCGATAGATGCGGCGTTCGCTGATGTTTGCCAGCTCGCTCATGGCTATTGAGAGGTAATCCATAGGCAAAGCGATGGGCTCACCGTGGAAATTGCCAGCCGAGATGATGAGATCTTCATCGGGACAGACGGTAGGATTGTCGGTTGCCGAGTTTATTTCAATGTCAATCACCGAGTAAACGTAACGAAGCGTATCCTTTACCGTGCCATGAACCTGTGGAACGCAACGGAAAGAGTAGGGGTCTTGCACATGTTGTTTGGGTCTTTCAATGAGTTGACTTCCTTTTAGCAGCTCTCTGAATCGAGCTGCCGTTTCTATTTGCCCTTGATGTGGGCGCACGGCATGCACGGCATGTGTGAAAGGCTCGATGCGACCGTCGAAAGCGTCGAGCGACATGGCGGCAATGACATCGGCCCAATCGCTTAATCGCTGTGCGTTGAGCATCGCCCAGACGGCTTGCGCGCTCATGTTCTGCGTGCCATTGAGCAGGGCAAGTCCCTCTTTGCTGGCCAGTTCGATGGGTTTCCAATTCATTCGGCGGTTCATTTCTTCGCCCGAAACCACCTCACCATTCATTTCCACTTCGCCCAGACCCACCAAAGGCAGGCTCATGTGCGCCAAGGGAACAAGGTCGCCCGATGCTCCTAGCGAGCCTTGTTCGAGGATAACGGGGCAGATATTGTTGTTGAACATGTCGATAAGGCGTTCAACGGTGTCGAGTTTGCAGCCTGAAAATCCATAACTTAACGACTGAACTTTCAGCAAAAGCATCATCTTGATGATGTCGTTGGGCAATTTCTCACCCACGCCGCATGCGTGCGACTTGATGAGATTTACCTGAAGCTGCGACAATTGGTCTTTGCTAATCGACACATTGCACAGCGAGCCGAAACCTGTAGTAACACCATAGATGGGATTTTCTTCTTTGGCAATGCGTGCATCGAGGTATTCGCGGCTTTTGATGATGCGTTTGCGTGCGTCGTCGCTCAGTTCAATCTTGTAGTTGTTATAGATAATTTCGCCGATTTTCTCTATCGTAAGGTGGTCGGCAGATATTTGATGTGTCATTATTAAGTTGTGATATAGGGTTTAAAAGTGTATGTTTTCAATCAGTTCATCGTCTACGATGTTTGGCATTGTCACCTTGAAGTTTGGTGTACGCTCCATTTCTCGGCTTATTGCGTCCATCGAGCCTTTGTTTCTTGCCCACGAGCGTCGCGTTATGCCGTTATTCACATCCCAGAACAGCATTTGCCTGATGCGTTCATCGCAAGCTTCGCTGCCATCGAGCACCATTCCGAAGCCTCCATTGATGACTTCGCCCCATCCAACGCCACCGCCGTTGTGCAAACTAACCCAAGTTGCGCCGCGGAACGAGTCGCCAATGACGTTTTGCACGGCCATGTCGGCGCAGAACTGCGAGCCATCGTAGATGTTACTCGTTTCGCGGAAGGGCGAATCGGTACCCGAAACGTCGTGATGGTCGCGCCCTAGCACGATGGGTGCGCTGATGCGTCCCTCGCGGATGGCCTTGTTGAAGGCCAAGGCAATGCGAATGCGGCCTTCGGAGTCGGCATAAAGAATGCGCGCTTGCGAACCAACCACCAGTTTGTTGCGGCCTGCCTCGCGTATCCAGTGCAAGTTGTCAGCCAGTTGGCCATGAATGTCGTCGGTTGCCTTTTCCATGAGTTCTGTTAAGACCTCAGTTGCGAGCTGGTCGGTAAGTTCCAGGTCGGATGGCAGGCACGAAGTGCAGGCCCACCTGAACGGTCCGAAGCCGTAATCGAAGAACATTGGCCCCATGATGTCTTGCACATACGAGGGATAACGGAAATGTTGGGCATCTTTCATGATGTCGGCACCGGCACGACTAGACATTAATAGGAAAGCATTTCCATAGTCGAAGAAGTACATTCCTTTTGCAGTCAGTTTGTTGATGGCAGCAACTTGCCTACGAAGCGACTCGAAAACGCGCTCCTTAAACGTGTCGGGATCATCGGCCATCATCTTGTTAGACTCTTCAAGAGACATGCCAACAGGATAATATCCGCCAGCATAAGGGTTGTGTAATGACGTTTGGTCACTGCCCAAATCCACTTGAACATTCTCTTCTGCAAGGCGTTCCCAGAGGTCAACCACGTTTCCTACGTATGCCATAGAGACCACTCGGCGTTCGTCCACAGCTTTCTTTACGGCAGGAATTAGCTCGTCAAGGCTGTAGTGCAGTTCGTCTACCCATCCTTGTGCATGGCGTTTTTCGGCCGCAAGCGGGTTAATCTCGGCCACGATACTAACAACTCCTGCGATATTTCCTGCCTTTGGCTGTGCACCCGACATGCCACCTAGTCCCGAAGAAACGAAAAGTGGCATCTTGTGGTCTTTCTCTTTGCCGAACACTTTGCGTGCGGCGTTAAGCACAGTGATGGTGGTTCCATGCACAATTCCTTGCGGGCCAATGTACATATAGCTGCCGGCAGTCATCTGTCCATATTGACTTACGCCCAAAGCATTAAACCTTTCCCAGTCGTCGGGCTTAGAATAGTTGGGGATAACCATGCCGTTTGTCACCACAACTCGTGGTGCTCCGGGGTGCGAGGGGAACAAACCAAGGGGGTGTCCGCTGTACATCACGAGCGTTTGTTCGTCGGTCATCTCGCTCAGATATTGCATGGCGAGGCGGTATTGCGCCCAATTTTGGAACACAGCACCATTACCTCCGTAGGTAATCAGCTCGTGTGGATGTTGTGCAACGGCAGGATCAAGGTTGTTTTGTATCATCATCATGATGGCTGCCGCCTGCGCGCTGCGGTGCGGATAATCGTTAATGTGGCGGGCATGCATGGCATAACGTGGGCGCAACCTGTACATGTAGATGCGTCCATACGTTTTCAGCTCGTTCGTAAACTCGGGCAAAAGCCGTGCATGCAGTTCTTTTGGGAAGTAACGCAATGCGTTTCTCAGTGCCAGTTTCTTTTCTTCTGGTGAAAGGATGTCCTTTCTTTTGGGTGCATGGCTTACGCTATTGTCGTAAGCTTGCGCTTTGGGAAGCACGTGGGGTATGCCACCACGGATGTCTTCTTGAAATTCCTGAAGGGTCATAGTGAAGGGTTAGTTTATATTTTTCCTGTATATTAAGGGTTGCATTCGGCATAAAAACACGTTGCAGGCAGGCACGAAGCCCACCTGCAACCGCATTAAAGTTTCACCTCAACGAGGGCAACAACCTCTGCTTCGGCTTCATTAGCCTTTGCGATAAGTTCGTTTGCCTCGGCGATAAGCTTGCCGCCCACTTCCTTGTCGATGAGTGAACCGGCATTAATCTTCACATTCATGCCAGCTCCCAGCACGGCAGCGCGAGCAGCCAAGGCACCAACGCCTGCATCCGACACGCTGTTGGGGTTGCCCGTTTCGGCCATAGCCTTGCACAACTCGAACACACGGAACGACTCTTTCATCGTTTGCAATGGCACTTGTGCGGCATAAAGTGTGGCTGCCTGTATGGCATCGGTACGCGCTTGCTTGTCGGCATCGGTCTTCTTGGGCAATCCGAAGGCTGCCATGATGCGGTTGAAGGCCTCCGTATCTTCGTCTACAAGGTGCAACAAGTTGCGCATCATGTCTTGTCCTTTATCTGCCCATTGGCTAAACTCTTCCCAACGGTCGTCCCATCCGGGCTTGTGACTCGACAAATTGGCCACCATTGCACCCAGAGCTGCGCCCAAAGCACCCATGTAAGCGGCGATGGTTCCTCCGCCAGGAGCGGGCGATTCGCGCGACGTTTCTTTGGCAAAGCCCTCAACAGTGAGGTCTACCAGCTTTTTTCCACCCTCTTCTTCACAAAGGTATTCAATCACTTTCTCGCGTGGGTTGAAAGGTTTGAGGTCGTCTAGTCCCATCGACTTCACGGCAATCTTGATGATGTCTTCTTCGGGGATACCTGTAGAGCGTTCTTGTTTTTCGAGGAAATACCTGCCTGCCTCGATGAGCGTGCGTTTGGGAATGAGGCCAACAATCTCTGTACCTGTAACCCTTACGCCGCGATTTTGCGCGCAACGGCACACCTCGTCGAAGGCAACGTGCAGCGGTGTTGTGTCTATATTGGTGATATTCATCGACACCTGTGCGATGCCATACTCATCGATGAACCATCCAATGGCCTTAGTTGCCTTAAGCGTTCCAGGCTGATTGATGGTTTTCCCGTTCTCGTCTTTCCTTATTTTCCCGGTAATGGGGTTTCCTTCCCTCACGGGACGACCCTTCTCGCGCACGTCAAACGCGATGGCATTGGCGCGTCTGGTAGAGGTGGTGTTGAGGTTAAAGTTGGTTGCGATGAGGAAATTGCGCGCACCAACGGCGGTCATACCCGTGCGTTGAACGCGTTCGTCGACAGGGCGTGCGCCAAAATCGGGCTGCTTTCCCTCGGTGGTAAGCTTCTCGGCCAGTGCTTCATACTCACCTTGCCTGCACACGGCGAGGTTCTGCCTTTCGGGTTTGAAGGCCGCAGCCTCGTAGCAATAGCAAGGAATTTGCAGTTCGTCGGCAATGCGCTTGGCCAGTTTGCGTGCCAGTTCGGCACATTCTTCGAGCGTTATGCCTGCCACGGGTATGAGCGGCAGCACATCTGTGGCCCCCATTCGTGGGTGTGCGCCGTGGTGTTGGCGCATGTCAATGAGTTCTCCCGCCTTTTTAACAGCCAAGAAAGCGGCCTCGACCACCACATCGGGCGCTCCGACGAATGTAACCACCGTTCTGTTGGTGGCTTCTCCTGGGTCTACATCAAGCAACTTCACCCCTTTAACCGCTTTGATAACGCTTGTTATCTGGTTAATCACTTCCATGTTGCGGCCTTCACTGAAATTAGGCACGCATTCCACAAGTTGTTTTACATTGTTCATGTTAGAATGTATCTGTTAAACGTTTATATCAAATGTTAGGCATTTAGTAACAGTGGCACAAATATATGAAATAAATTATGAATGCGCGCCTTTTTAGGCTATTATTTTATGGGTTGTGTTAGTGTCGTGCTGCGTTTTTTCCTAGCTTATTGTCGGTTTGGTGGGCGAAGATGTGCCGTTTTGCATTCGTTTTGGGGCTCGTGCCAATCGTTTTTGAGCAAATGTCAGCATTGTTATTTGCAAATGGTTATATCCGAAAATAACAAACAATAATGTGTTTTTGCTTCTTGTTGATGGCGACATTATCCTTTATATAGTGCTCGCTGATATCCGCAGCACTGAGATTTATAAACTGTAAGGTGGGTGAAAATGTAGAAAAGAAAAAGAAGTGTCGTTATCGACACTTCTTGGTGAGCCTCTTGTCGGATTCGAACCAACGACCTCAAGATTACAAATCATGCGCTCTGACCAGCTGAGCTAAAGAGGCAAGGGT
>CAJPTO010000018.1 GCA_905373605.1 uncultured Prevotella sp. | reverse complement strand
AATCAAGACGAGTCCGATATATGGATAAAAATTCTTCATGAACAATTGTATTTGAAGACAAAATTACAAAAAAGATTTGGTTAAATCAATAAAAATCAATACCTTTGCACCGCAATTTGCAAAATAACATTTATTAATTACATTTTAGTATGAATCAATACGAAACCGTTTTCATTTTGACTCCCGTTTTGTCTGATGAACAGATGAAGGAAACGGTCGCTAAATTCAAGAAACTCCTCACCGACAAAGGTGCTGAGATTGTGAACGAAGAGGCTTGGGGATTAAAAAAGATGGCTTACGCTATTCAGAAAAAATCCACGGGCTTCTACTGCCTGTTGGAATTCAAAGCTGAGCCCGAAGTGATTAAATCGCTCGAAACTGGCTATCGCCGAGACGAAAAGGTGATACGCTACATGACAGTGAAACTCGACAAGTACGCAGTACAATATGCCGAGAAGAGAAAGCACAAGTGGACTAAAAAATTGGAGGAGGCTTAAACATGGCAGAAAAACAATCAGAAATTCGTTATTTGACACCACCCTCGGTGGACACGAAAAAGAAAAAATATTGCCGCTTCAAGAAAAGTGGGATTAAGTATATCGATTATAAGGATCCAGAGTTCCTCAAGAAGTTCCTTAATGAACAAGGTAAGATCTTGCCACGTCGTATCACTGGCACTTCACTCAAATATCAACGCCGCGTGGCTCAAGCCATTAAACGCGCACGCCAGATAGCGTTGCTTCCTTATGTAACCGATTTGATGAAATAACGAGAGGAGGAACAGAATGGAATTAATACTGAAAGAAGACATTATCGGACTGGGTTATAAGAACGATATTGTAAACGTTAAAAGCGGTTATGGACGTAATTACCTTATTCCTACAGGTAAAGCTGTCATTGCTTCAGAATCTGCTAAGAAAATACTTGCCGAAAACTTGAAGCAACAAGCACACAAGCTTGCCGCTATAAAAGCTGAAGCTGAAAAGAAAGCCAAGGCTCTTGAAGGGGTTGCCCTCGTTATCGAAGCCAAAGTTTCTGCCACTGGTGCGACATATGGCTCGGTTAACACAGCAACTGTTGCCGAAGAACTGAAGAAGCTTGGCATAGAAGTAGACAGGAAGATTGTTACCATGCGTGATATCAAACGCGTTGGTGATTTCGAGGCTGTTGTTCACTTCCATAAAGAGGTGGAAATTGTTGTCCCCGTGAAAGTCGTGGCTGAGAATGCCGTGATTGAAGCTCCTTCCGCTGAAGAAGCTAAAGCAACAGAAACGGTTGAACAAGAAAATGACACCGTTGCTGAAGAAGCACCTGCTGCCGAATAATTTTGCACTGTAAAGCAAATCTATACGTGAACCCCGATTGTCAGCAAGACAGTCGGGGCTTCTTTTTTATCTGAACGTTGCGCCAACATGAAGATGAAGTAGCGCTGTCTTTTCATTCTCCTATAAGATTATGGGGCAGTCTTGTAGTGAAAAGGAATTGAATTTGGAATAGACTTACAGAGCTTGATGCATTATCAAACTCACGTAGAGGCGCAGGAGGATACAGAGAACTATTCGTCATCCTCGTTTAAGGAATAAGACGCTACGCGGAGAGAACGCGTATAGAGAAGAGGCATGATGTTCTCAAAGATGTCGAACACTCGATAGAAATTGTCTACACCCAGTCCCTCAACCTTATTAACCATCTTGCCCGTTTCAGCCTTACCCCATCAAAACGCAATGTGGCAATAGCGTCGTTTATATGATCCCATCTTACCCGTTTCAGCCTTACCCCATCCTTGATGCACTTGGCATTATATAACATGGCAAGAAACGTCAGAACACGAAAGTAAAAGGCAAGGAACACCTTGTGAAAAGGCACAGAAAAAAGATCTTCTGGAAAGTTGTTGCTGTAAAGCAGACACCGCCCTACATACTTATGGTCGAAATAATTCCCAATGCATTTCGTTTTTAACCATAAGTGTGGAGCTTTAACTGCCATTTTGCGCTTATCTGGCATTTTACGTTTACTTTCCAGTGGTAATCGATGGGTTTCAATTAGGGAAGTAAACGTAAAATACCAGATAAAAGCTAAAGGATATGAAGCGCAGTGCATAAGACCTTTGATGCACTTTAGCGCGATTTTTTTTGCGAAAAAACCTTAGGCGTTTACTCTATAGCAGCATCTTGCAAACCTTTGCAAGATGAAAAGTGAGTGCACCCAATTGGCTTTTATTCCAAGATGGCAATTTTCTTCACCCTGTTAAGGTGTCTTCCGCCTTCGAAAGTAGCAGATAAGAACCCGTCCAGGATTTTCTTTGCCGTTTTGTTGTCAACAAAGCGACCAGGCATCACAAGCACATTCGCATCATTGTGTTGACGAATAAGTTGTGCAATCTCGGGCATCCAAGCCAATCCAGCTCTAATTCCTTTGTGCTTGTTCAGTGTCATGGCCATGCCTTCGCCGCTTCCGCAGATGGCAATACCAGGATAAACCTCGCCACTTTCGATGCCTTGGGCCAGTGCATGAGCAAAGTCGGGATAGTCACTGCTTTGGTCACTATATGTACCATAGTCTTTGTACGGATAACCATGCTCTTCCAAGTATTGAAGAACGTATTGCTTAAGTGGGAAGCCTGCGTGGTCGCAAGCGATACCAATAGTTTTTATTTCCATACTACTCTGCTATTAAAGATTTAACTTGTTGATATACATTCTCTGCTGTGAAGCCTAGTTTCTCGTCTAGCACCTTAAATGGTGCTGAGAAACCAAAGCTGTTCATTCCATACACCTTTCCGTTTGCGCCTACAAGGCCTTCCAGAGTTACGGGCAAGCCTGCTGTAAGTCCGAATTTCCTTGCATTTCCTGGCAAAACCTCTTCTTGGTATTCCTTGCTTTGTAGGCGGAACAATCCTTCTGATGGTGCGCTTACAATGCGCACTTTCACGCCATCTTTTCGCAAAAGCTCGGCTCCAGCTTCCAATGTTGCCACTTCCGAACCCGACGCCAACAGAATAACATCGTAGTCCTTGTCACTTCCAGCCACAACGTATGCGCCTCGGCGAGCAAGTTCGTAATCCGTGTCGGGATGAATGTTCTTAACGTTCTGCCTAGAGAGAATAAGAGCTGTGGGCGTACTCATGTTTTCCATGGCCATTTGCCAGCAAACGGTGGTTTCATTAACGTCGGCGGGACGGAAAACGCGAACGGAGTCTTCGCCAAGGTGGTTTTTCAGCTTCTCCATCAGCCTTATTTGAGCCTCTTGTTCAACAGGTTCGTGGGTTGGTCCGTCTTCTCCGACGCGGAACGCATCGTGAGTCCATACAAACTTGATGGGAACACGCATCAGGGCAGCCATTCGGATGGCGGGTTTCATATAGTCTGAGAATACGAAGAACGTACCACAAGCGGGAATTATGCCTCCATGCAAGTACATTCCGATGCACATGCAGGCCATAGTGAGTTCGCTTACGCCTGCTTGGAAGAATGCTCCAGAGAGGTCGCCACGCTTCATTTCGTGTGTTTTCTTGAGGAAACCATCCGTTTTATCGCTGTTGGAGAGGTCGGCCGACGAGCAAATCATGTTAGGTACTTGTTCTGCAAGCAGTCCCAAGCATGCTGCCGATGCAACGCGCGTGGCGGCATCGGGCTTCTGTATCAATGCGCTCCAGTCCACTTTCGGTGTATTTCCGCTGAACCACTCCTTCATCTTTGCCGCCATTTCAGGATTGTTTTTCGCCCATTCGGCTTCCTCCTGGTGACGTTTGGCCACGATTGTTTTTAGTTCTTCATTACGTTTAGCATACAATTCTTTTACTTCGGGGAACACCACAAAGGGGTTGTCGGGATTACCGCCAATGTTTTCGATGGTCAGTCGATAGGCATCAGCACCAAGGGGTGCGCCGTGTGTGCCGATATGATGTTCAAAGCTCGTTCCGTCTGCGCGCAATGCACCCTTGCCCATCACGGTATTTCCAATGATAAGTGTGGGGCGTTTTTTTTCTTCTTTGGCTTCATTGAGTGCTTGGCGTATTTCATCGGCATCGTTTCCGTCGATAGTAATCACCTTCCATCCCCACGATTCGTACTTGGCGGCAGTGTTTTCGCATGTTACAACGCCGCATTCGGTGGATAGCTGAATGTCATTCGAATCGTAAAACATCACGATATTGTCTAGTCCTAGTGCGCCAGCAAGTCGGCCAACGCCTTGTGAAATCTCCTCTTGCACGCCACCGTCTGATATATATATATATATGGTGTGTTGCATCATGGTGTGCGAGAGTTTTGTTTCAAGATATTTCTCGGCGATAGCAGCCCCTGCTCCGAAAGCATGTCCTTGTCCAAGTGGTCCAGAGGTGTTCTCAATGCCACGTTGCACATCCCTTTCTGGATGTCCCGGAGTGGGCGAACCCCACTGGCGAAATTGTTGAAGCTCGTCAATGGTAAACTTCCCTTGCAAAGCCAATGCCGAATAAAGCATGGGCGACATGTGTCCCGGGTCGAGGAAAAATCTGTCTCGTCCTTCCCAATTTGGATTTTCTGGGTCGAAAATAAGGAACTCTGAGAAGAGCACATTAATGAAGTCGGCTCCACCCATTGCCCCCCCAGGGTGTCCAGACTTAGCCTTTTCTACCATAGACGCTGCCAGAATGCGTATGTTGTCCGCAGCCAAATTCATCAATTTCTTATCGTTCATGTATCGTGGTTTTTAGTTGAACATGTTCATTAATATGTGTTTCGCTCTCGGGATGAAACGTTTCTTCCTGAATATGGAAACAAAGTTACAAATTAATGTTCAAAAAAACAATTGATTTTGGGTGTATCTTTCAGTTTATAGTGTTTTTCAATGCAGGGGGTCAGTATTATTAATAGGTGTGCCAATGCCACAAGTTGGCACGCCATGACAAAGTAAAAGCCGCAACACGCTATCTATTATGTAGATACAAGCGGTTGCGGCTTTGCCCTGTTAAGTGTGCATTAAAATTTCTCTTTAACAGCAAAAGTACTCATGTCGTTCAATCATTGCTGCTTAAAATAGCTTAACGCATGGTGTTAGTTGAAGAAGTTCCAACTCAATCCAAAGAACAACATGCGTTCGTTAAGTGGATAATGGGGGACGAAGAAATAGTTCTTGCTGCCGCTACCTGCATTGATGTGGCTCATCATGATGAAGAAGCGTGCCTGTTTAAGGTGGAAATTGGCGTAAACGTTTATCAGCGGATAGTTGCCTATTTTCACCTTGTCGGTTTGCGATTGCACGGCAAACTGCCCTAATGCGGGACTGTAATCGGGTGCATAGTAATCGGTGAAGTAACGCATGTCGGCACCAAAGTCGCACTTCAACACGCGTGCGATCTTAAATCGCAAATAGAGATTGGTGTAGATGTTGAGTGAGGGTAGGGGGATGACATCGGCATTGCTTGTTCGTTGCCATGTAACAACGCTCTCCCAATTCAGGGGGCCGAAAGTGAAATCTTGTGTCAATTCGGCAGTTAGCAAGTTGATTGCAGAACCGCTTTGTTCAACATTCACGGTGTTGGCCGTGCGTGTAAAGTCGGTATTGATGGTGTAGCTTTGTGCAAAATAGGTGTAATTATGCAGTTCGTCTACGGCAAATCGCAGTTTGGTTCGCGTCTTTTGGTAGCTCAATGTGGCTTGCAGGCGCGAGTGCAGTGTTTGGGAGAGGTTGTCGTTGTCCCACCAGAAGTGGCGTGATTGGAAATGTCTGAAGTAAAAGCTTGGGTTTGTGCGATGGAAGAATGCGCCAGCGGCCAGCGTAACAGTGTCGCCGAAAAGCGGAAAGTTAAGGTCTGCTGAAGCGGCAACCTTTAATTGTCCTGCGTCTTTGCCTAGAAACCAGGTCTCAGCCGTGACACCATAATGCAGTGTTTTGCCTTGGGTCTTGGACAGTTGTCCTCCAAAACTCATGGTCTGTTCGTTAAACGATTCAAGCCTTCCTTGTGTGTTGGGCAATTCATAATGACGTATGTCGCTGCTTATGAACGCTTTTATTCCAGCTTTGGCCCATTTGTTAAATCCCTCTAGCAAAGCCAGTGCCAAGGTGTTGCGCATTCTGCGGTGGCGCGTTTCATCGAAAATGGAGTCGCCCGTTAGCCTACCAGCATTAAAATAGGTGTTGGCATAATAGTTTGTGGGCGTTTCGTGAGCTTCGTAAATGCGCCTATAGTTTTCGAAGTTCATCGTATGGATGAAACTTGTGACAGGCACGTATTCGTTTTTCAGCCACGAAGTGTCTTTTTTCTCCTGCTTAGTTAGCGCCATCAAGCTGTCTGCTTGCGCCTTACTGCTCACGGTTATGCGGCGGTTGGTGCGTGCCGAGTCTTCTGGTTCTGCCCCAGCAATGGTGGCATTGTCAGGTCTGCCGGCATATTCCTTGTCGTCATCTTTGTCAAAGCTGCGTCCCGAGCGGTTGTTTTTGTTTTTCTCGCGTTGCTTTTTGTCCTTTTGCGCCTGCATGGCGAACTTTCTTGCCTCAATCTCTTCTTTGGTCATGGGTACTTTCCTGTTGAACCCAATGTTGTATCGGTGTGTAAAGAAGATGTTGATATTATCGTTCCTGTTCCAGTTTTTGGCTAGGACGGTGGGTATTTCGTTGGCAGAATAAGTTTCGTTAAATGTTTCGGGGTGTGTAATATAGTTGTCGTTGGTAATTCCTCCGTTCTCACTAGCCTTCTGATGATTGGTAGAAAACAACAGGTGTGCTTGGTATCTGTCGCCGAGATACGACCCATACATGGTGTAATTAAACATGGCGGTGCTTTGGTTTTGGTAGAAACCGCGTCCATAGTCGTAGTCGAACTTGAACCCCACGCCCAAGCGTTTGCCAGCATTCACACCGAAGAAGGCAGTGAAATGGTCTTCACCATCGGTCTTGTCCCCGCAACTGAAATAGCTCAGATTGGTTATAGGCGACAGCGTATTGGTGAAAAGAAACTTGTCGGTAGGCACGATGAAGTAGCTATAGGGCTGCGTGAAGAGGAATTGAGAGTCTGCAAGCCTGTCCACAAACACGCGATTAAGCCTGGGCGACGACAAGTTGCCCAGCATGTTGTATTCGCCCCTCAGTCCATAGGTAAATCCCTTGTTCATGAACATGTGCGACAGTGTGTCGGGTTGAGCCGCAATGCGGTCGCCAAATCGCGAATCCACGGTCCACACCTTCAGTCCCTTGGGTATTTCCTTGTCAGATCCCAGCGAGTCTTTTTTGTTGTTGGCCGTCGATAAGTTGCCGTTCTCGTCCACGCGTGTGAAGTCGTCTTGAGCAAAAGCCACCGTCGCCACGAGCCACAGCGATGCAGCCAGCATTATTATTCTGTTCATCTATCGAATAAAGCGAAGAATGGTTTCGGCAATCTTGAAAACCATCGCGCCCAATACGATGAAAGTGCCGATGGTGTTGTCTGAAAAGAAATACACGGATACGCCAACAACAGCTCCGATAATGAAGATGATGTTTAGAATGTTCCTAATCGGCAAGAATTGGTCTTGCTCCTTGTCTGGCCGTCTATGTCTTCTTTGTGGATATTGCGTGTCCATAAAATGCGTTTTGTTGTACAGTTGTTTTTGATGTTGGTGCGTAGCTGTCGAGTTGCTCCTCATTGGGTCAATCGCTTCTTGATGGCCTCGAAGATTTCGTCTTTCCTGTCGATGGTTTTGCGTCTGAACTTACCCGACATCTTGCTGAGTTTGGTTTTGGCTTTGTTCAGTCCATATTGGTCGGCAATCCATTTCTCTGCCGTTGTTTCCACACCGTTGCCATCACCTCGGTTCATTTCGTAAGCATAACTGATGCGTGAGAGAGATAGACTAAGCTTCCCATCCGTGCATTTGGCAATGAGCGTGAAGTTGAACACCGTTCTGTCTAGCGAAAGAAAGTTGCTTTGAAACACCAGCCACTCTTTAAATCGTGCGGCGATGATGTGTTCTTTCTTGTTAACCAGCGCGATGGAACTTTCTGGAAATTGGTTTTCGCCTTTGGTAAGGTCGTCTATGGCGGCGTAGGTCGCGTCATAAATGTCTTGTGCACTTTTGCCCGGCAGGTCTAGTTCGTAGCCAAACACCACCTTGCCATCTACCATTGGCACAGCCCCTTCCAGATAGCGCGCGTTTTCCTTGGCGTTTTCGCCTTGTCTTTTGTTTTTGGTCTGTGTAGATTGGCTTTGTTGCTTGGTTTGCGGACGTTCCCAATCGTTTTGCGCGAAGGCAAAAACGGGGAGGAAAATGAGTGCCAGAAATAGTTTTCTTTCCATTATATCAACTTCTTTGTTGCCTACCTTGCGGAGGATGAATTTAATTGCTGTTTCACTTTGTACAAGTGATTTATCAAATACAAAGTTACAAATAATTAAAGGGACGAAACGTTAATATTCAATATTTAACTAAAAAGTCGCCTTCCTGAAATTGTTGCGACTCGCATCGCCTTGGTGAAAGAACCACAGCATGCGAGCCATTTGACCTCGTATGGAACAAGTGTGGGCGTTGCTGTCTAAATGCGGATGGGAACTTAAAGCAAAAGATAATGAAGACGCTCATCCCCAAGTGCCGCCACTGCCTTTAGGCTGTGCCTGCATATTGGCGAGTGCCAATGTCGCATTTACTAGATATAGATGCCTACACCGATTTTGAAGCCCACGGTAGAATATTTGGAATGACTTTTAAATGATTGGTTGTAATACACCGAGGGCTCGATGGTAACGGTGCGGCTAACGAAGAAAGCGTAGCCCAATTCAAAGCCTGGCATCAAGTCGTTGTAGTTGCGATAGGTGTGAACCAGCGTGGCATTGACCCCTACGAACAGTCCGTTTTGCTCGATATAATACCTTATGCCAGCCCCAACCGAAATATAATCAGGTACGGTTTCGTTGCCAGAGTGGTTGTAAGAGGCCTGTCCAAGCAACATCCAGTCGTCTTCAAAGAAATAACCAGCTTTGGCTTGTACGCCAAAACTAAACTTGTTGTTACCGTTGTAATTAAGATCCAAGCCCGAGAGCGAGCCAGCCACATACACTTTCTCTTCTTCAAACTGTGCGCTTGCTGTGAGCGTAAGCATCAGCGACACGAAAAGCAAACCTAATTTCTTTTTCATTTCTACAGTATTCATATGATGTAACATTTGTAAATCTCTCTTTTTGTTGCACCTCCGCCATCCATGCCCATGCCTTGTGAAGGTTTGTAGGCCGAATTGTGCGTTTGTTGTCATTAACTGCAAAAGTACTTAAATTATTCGACAAATGCGCGAATTATACTTATCTTTGCATTCGTTATATCTTTTAGACCGCTTGTCTGCGATGAAAGCGGCTATGTTTAAGGCAAGAGACTCAACATTATAGAGAGATACATTCTGATGATAAAGCAACACCCCTATTTTTTTAAGCTTGCGCTGCTGTTTTTTATTCTCTTTGCACATACAAGGCTATGCGCTCAGTCCTTTTCGTTCTTTAAACCCAACGCGCTTAATGGCTGGCAACTGCCAAAGCGAGAAGTTAGGGCGGTGTGGCTCACCACCATTGGGGGGCTAGATTGGCCGCATTCGTATGCCCAAGGCGGCATGGCTGTTGAAAAACAAAAGGGCGAATTGTGCGACATCCTCGACAAGTTGCAGCGCGCGGGCATCAACACGGTGTTGTTTCAGACACGCATTCGCGCAACGATGGTTTACCCTTCTCAGCACGAACCGTGGGACGGATGCCTCTCGGGTGTGCCAGGGAGGTCGCCCAGCTACGACCCTTTGGCCTTTGCCATCGAAGAATGCCACAAAAGAGGGATGGAACTGCATGCTTGGGTGGTGACCATTCCGGTTGGCAAATGGAACGGGTTGGGCTGTAAAAGGCTCAGAAACAAACATCCACATCTGGTGAAGCGTATCGGCGAAGAAGGCTACATGAACCCCGAACATCCACAAACGGCCACCTATCTGGCTGATGTCTGCAAGGAAATCGCATCGCGATACGATATTGACGGACTTCATCTGGACTATATTCGCTATCCCGAAACATGGAAAGTAGCCATACCCTACGATGAGGCCAGGCGAAACATCACGGCCATCGTACGGGCTATTGGACAGGCAGTGAAGGCCAATAAGCCTTGGGTGAAGTACAGCTGCTCACCAATAGGCAAGCACAATGACCTCACTCGTTTTGGCAGTGGCGGTTGGAATGCATACACAAGGGTGTGCCAAGATGCTCAAGGATGGCTTCGCCAGGGGCTTATGGACGCCCTTTTCCCGATGATGTACTTTCAAGGCAACAGCTTTTATCCTTTTGCCATCGATTGGGCTGAACAAAGTTATGGGCGCATGGTGGTGCCGGGCCTGGGCATTTACTTCATGTCGCCATCAGAAAAGAATTGGACTCTCGATGTGATAACACGCGAGATGCAGGTCTGTAGGCAGTATGGCATGGGACATGCCTACTTTCGAAGCAAATTTTTTACCGATGATTTGAGAGGCATATATTCGTATGCACAACGGGTTTTCACGCCCACACTGGCCCTTCCGCCTGCCTTGACGTGGGAAAACGACAAGCAGCCGTTGCCACCAACGCAGCTTATTACTGCCGAAGCGGATGGGAAAACGCTGGTTGGTTGGGGCACTGGCAGCAGCACCAACAATTCGCCGAACATCTTATATAATGTTTATGCCAGCCCTAAATACCCTGTAGATGTAGATGATGCACGGAACCTTGTGGCCATGCGTCTTGCAAAGCGCGCCATTGAAGTGGCATTGCAGGGCGAAAAAATGTTTTTTGCCGTGACAGCGATAGATCGCTATGGTAACGAGAGCCATGCTTTGCAAGCTCCACGACCTGCATCTGGGGGCAAGAGTAGGCCGAAACTTCTTCTATGTAGCGAAGGAAGGGTGTGGTTGCCGCAGGCGGCAAACGATTTGTGGGGATCCGTTTGGGTTGTTGAAACCCTGCAAGGGCAACATGTGGCAATGCTTTCTTCGGTTTCGGGAAGTCTAGATGTTCGCCGCATCGCTGATGGTGCATACGTTGTGCGCAGCATAAACGCTAAGGGCGTGGGGCATAGGCTGGGAATGTTTGTTAAACGAACGCAAGAGGGGGTGTGGAGAAGGTAGTAAGGAGAAGGAGAAAGTAGTAAAGTAGTAAGGAGAAAGTAGTAGGTAGGAAGTAGTAAGGAGTAAGTAGTAAGGAGAAAGTAGTAGGTTGGAAGTAGTAAGGAGAAAGTAGTAGGTAGTAAGTAGAAAGTAGAAAGTAGTAAGGAGTAGGTAGTAGGTATTAAGGAGTAAGGTTGTTATTTAAACGTTTAAATTAAAATGAATACGAAAAAGATTGTATCGATAAGCGATGCTGACGAGCAAATGCGGCAACTTTATGAGACGGCGTTTCCCGAGGCAGAACAAATCCCATGGGAAGAGTTGTTGCGCTTGACTGCTGAAATGCCGTTGGATTTTACGGCTTACTATGACGATGATGGGGCATTCGTTGGCTTTACCATTGTTTATCCACACGAGCCGTTCACGTGGTTTTGGTACTTCGCAGTGCGCCCCGAGCTAAGGGGAAATGGCAAAGGGCAGGCCATACTTACGTCACTCATCGAGAAGTATAAGGACAAAAAGTGCATTCTCGACATGGAGTCGCCACGCCAAGCGTGTGACAACATGGAACAAAGAAAACGCCGCCACGCGTTTTATCTGCGCAATGGCTTCTGTGACACCAGTGTTTATCGTTCTTTCGAGGGAATTGAATACACCATTATGATGCTGGGAGATGGCAAGTTCTCTATGAACGACTATGAAAGCATCATCAATAACTTGCATCGCTTCTGGTCTAGGCATCAGAACAACACCTCACCGCTTTCCATTAGAACCGCAACAAAGGAAGAGGCTTCAGCAATAGCACGGCTCATCATGATGGCCATGACAGACGAATGCTGCCTTTACTTTTGCGGAGAGGGACATGGGCTGGACGATTTCCATGAGATGATGACGGAACTTGTGGAGCAAGAAAACTCGCAATATAGCTACAGGAACACATTGGTGGCAATGAGCGATGGCAATGTGGCGGGCATTGCGGTGAGTTACGATGGCGGCAAACTGCACATGCTGAGACAAGCCTTTGTTGATGCTGCCAAACTGCGGCTTGGAAAAGACCATAGCGGGATGGATGATGAAACGCAAGCCGGCGAACTTTACCTTGATTCGCTGGCTGTGCATCCTGATTATCGCCGCAAAGGGATAGCACGAAGCCTGTTAATGGCCACTAAGGACAAGGCTAACCAAATGAATTTGCCTTGTGTTGGGCTGTTGGTAGACAAGGGAAATCCAGAGGGCGAGGTATTATATCGATCTGTTGGGTTTCGCTATCTTAACGATAGTCAATGGGGTGGACATGCCATGCGGCATTTAATTCTCTAAGTAGTTGAAGCTTTCTAGGAAAAGGCACCGTGAGCTATGCGCATAATGTTGAACAAGGGTAGCGGAAACCTTTCAAAAGGGTGGATGATGATGGTTGTCTTTCGTTGACTTATGGTCATGAAGAACTGCTCTTGGAGAAAAATAGCCGTTGAACGATGGCGCATTTACTGCCATTCTTGTGGCGTTAACATTGGCTGAAGGTTCGCTACAAGATCTTGTAGCCACACTACAAGGGCCTTGTAGCCGCCGTACAAGCATCTTGTAGCCATAGTACCAGCATGTTGTAGCCACAGTACAAGCGGCATTGTACTGATAAACATGGTGCAAGCCTTTTGAAAAACGAGGCAATGAGGCCAATTCTTTTTGGCTATGAGATGAATGAATGTGGACAAAAGAAATCATCCGTTTTAGAAAGATTTGCTCATGTCGCTGTGTTTTTATGTGTTATGTAAACCTTCAGTGTGTACCTTGCCCACCGGAAATGGGCAAAGAGGCTACGGTCAAATGGGCGAATGTCCAAGAACCAACGGGCTTTCCTTGTGGAGAAACAACGCTGAGTTGGCTATGCAAGGAACAGGATGGGCAGCATTGCCTATAACTGTAATGCAATTAAGGTTGGCAGACAGATGCGAATGCATAGAGATAATGAAGGCGGAGATGGTGACTCTCAGGTTAAGCCTTGCTTCGAACATTCGGTTGGTGGCTAGTGATGATGAATTTATAGATTGCTTGCAAGGCGATGAAGAATTGAATAAGTAGTTGATATGCAGTGGTTAATCTCCTTTTCGATGAACATAGGGACAAGGGGATAGCCTTAATCAAAATAAAACAATAGAACAATGATAGAAATAGGTTTGAAACATACAAGCGAACTGACGGTTACGGAGGCTGTTACAGCCATCAATATAGGTTCTGGCGACATGCCCGTGCTTGCAACTCCTGCCATGTTGGCATTGATGGAGAATGCTGCTATGCTGGCTGTGGCTACCAAGCTTCCTGAAGGTAGCACAACGGTTGGCGGACATATCGAATCTTCACACTTAAAACCTTCGAAGCTAGGTGAAAAGGTGAGTGCCTCTGCCGAAGTAATTAAGGTTGAAGGAAAAAAGATTTGGTTCAACATAAAGGCTTACTCGGGTGTTTCTTTGCTTGGCGAAGGCACGCACCTGCGATTTGTAGTGGATAAAGTTGCCTTCATGTCAAGGTTGTGATGATTTATAGTCAAAAGGAATTGGTTTGGGTATACACTTACACATCTTGATGCATCATTAGACTCACGCAGAGGACATGGAGATTAGCCCCATTACAGCTTAAAGTATAAGACGCAACGCTTAGAGAGCGCGGAGGCGCAGAGGACACGGAGATTAGCTCCATCACAGCTTAAAGTATAGACGCAACGCTTAGAGAGCGCAGAGGCGCAGAGGACGCGGAGATTAGCTCCATCACAGCTTAAAGTATAAGACGCAACGCTTAGAGAACGCGGGGGGAGAGAATACATCTTCCCTTTGGAAACAAAGAAATGAAAGTTTTCGTTAAGCCAAACGCCTTGTTAACTTGCCAGCTCGTTAACTTGTCAACTAACAAACCAAGGTGTTCTTTCTCCGCGTTCTCTAAGCGTAGCGTCTTCTCCGTGCGATCGTTTAAAGAAAGAACTCTGCGTACTCTGCGCCTCTGCGTGAGAATTAAACCCCAAACGTAGGTTAGCATGTAATTTCTAGAACCATTTCTTCTAGACTATAAATGGGTGGTGAAATACCAGGAAGATGTGCAGCATGCTTAATGCAATTTTATTTCACGTTGAGCAAGTGTTGGGGTAATAAGTTCTTGTCTTGTGGATGAGGGTGTGTACAAGTAGCCACAATTTTCAAGCCTTCTCATCTTGTTTTTAACGTCGGCCATGCCACGTCTGCACCGCATTTCATGCCCGATATAATCCGCTTGTTTGCATGTCTTCGGCAGATGCTCGCGCTACTCGCTTATGTCACTTGCGCCACCTATCTTTGGTGTGCACACAACCAACTGTGGGGATGCTCATCAACCACATGCCATATGTTTTGAGTGTGGGTAGAGTAGGATGCAAATACTTGGTGTTCTCATGTGCGGCATGATGGAACGCTTACTTATCTGCATGCTGCTAGTGAGCGTTGTTATCCCCAATTCTTAATCAATTTTTCCAAACAGGGAATATGTATGTTGCCCCTTTTCAGGGTTATCAGCTTCTGCTGTTTCATTCTGTTGAGTGCCTTCGACACGTTAAGGCGCGTGTCGTTTAACTCATCGGCGAGTTTAGTCATCTTGATAAGTACGCTTTTCTCCCCCGCGGGATATAAGCAATGTGCGGTAAGAAACCGAACGATGCGGTGTTCGATTGCGCTTTCACTATGTCGCCAGGGCATGCGTGCGGCCTTTTGTGCCTGTGTTGAGATGGTGTTGAGCAAGTTGAACTTGAAGATGATGAAGTCGTCGGTGAGCTTTAGCGTTTCGTCCTTGCTGACAAGAAGCAGCCTGCACTGTTCGTGGGCAATGAAAGTTCGGGTGTAGCGTGGAGAAATGCCAAAGAGATTTTCAGGCTGTAGTATGTAGGGAGCACCGATGTGTTCTATGAAAGTATAGCCGTTGTCATCGGCATTTGCCGTCACCTGCATGCATCCTTCCACCAAAAAATAGAGGTGTGTGCATTCATCGCCAGCCTTGACGATGGTTTCTGCCTTGTTCTTATTAGCGAACTCAAACCGAGTTTGCCCGATAACCGCCTGCAAGTCGTCTTTGCTCATGCCTTGGAACATGGGCAACTCCATTAGCTTGCTAAAAAAAAGACTGCGGTGCATATCGTTGGGGGTGTGAATGTAAAACGATGAAAATGGTAGCCGACTTGCGTTGTGTGCGCTTAGTTCTGGATTTTGTCTTTCAGTGATGGCGAAAACCAAACGGCATTGTTGCCGTTCTTGTCTGAATAAATGAAATAAACCATGAGTTCGGGATGCTTCTCCAAAACTTTTTTAGCCTTTTCCAATCCAAGAACCATGAAAGCGGTGGCGTATGCATCGGCTTCGGCACAGGTGTTGGCCAACACCGTAGACGACAGAATGTTGTGTTGAACGGGATAACCAGTCAAAGGGTCGATGGTGTGGGCGTATTTCTTCCCACCCTTATAATAAAATTTGCGGTAATTGCCGCTGGTTGCCATAGCCTTGTCCTTAACGTTCAGTATGGTTTGAAGTTCTTGGTTGACATTGAGGGAATCGTCTGTTGGCTTTGTCACGCCCACTTTCCACGGCAATCGTTTTTCGCTGATGCCACGCGTAACGATTTCGCCGCCAATCTCAACCATAAAATTGTTAATCCCTTTACGCTTAAGTAGGTTGGCAACGACATCGCTTCCATAACCTTTGGCAATGGCGCTGAAATCGAGCATCACACGCGGGTCTTGCTTTTTAATGCTTCCGTTTACGTAAGTCACTTTTTGATAACCAACGAATTGTTTGAGGCTATCAATGGTTTGTGGGGTGGGGTGCACGCCGCTTTTAAAGCCAAACCCCCATGCATTGACTAGCGGTGCAACAGTAACATCGAACGCGCCGTTGGTTTCATGGGATACTTTTTGGGCCAAGAAGAACACCTCTTCGAACATTTTGTCGGGCTTCACCTGCTCGTTACGGTTGATTTGGGAAATGATGGAACCTTTGTTGTAGGTAGACATGGACATGTCTACGGCGTTGAGGGCAGCCATGATTTCCTCGTTAAGGTTGTCGTTGCTTTGGTAAATGATGCTGTAAGTTGTTCCAAACACCATGCCTTTGTCGTGTTGGTAAGGTGCATCTTGCTGTTGCTTGATGATATAGACAGTCCCTATTATCAAGAAAAGCAGAAAGGGAATTTGCCAAAGCAGGCGTTTTTTTCTATTTGGAGGGGTCATTGCTTTTGATTTCTTTGTGTTGATGCTGTTTAGCCAGCAGAACGGCTTCGTTTTGTATCGTTTGGCGTTCTTGGCAGGCAAAAGAGCAGATGTTTGTTGCTATTCGCTTGTTTGTAGTCGAAATTTTGGGAAGCTAAAGGTTGATGATGACGTTGAATGTGCCGCCTAATCGTGAATTTCCTGTTTTGCCAAAGCCTGGCACATACCACACGTTACCCGCTTCGCCATCGTTGTGTGCCAATCTTCGCCTGTAACGAGCCGACCAACCAAGGTGAACCGGCCCCCAAATCTTGGCGTCGACAGCGAAGAGCAGCTCTGCCCAATGGCATGAGGCCGAGGCGTCGGATATGTTAATGGCGGCAGGGTCTTGCCAAACGGGGTCGGATAATACGGGGTTTGCGACATCATACTTGAAAGAAGTGTAAGCATAGCGCACCCCGATGTATACGCGATAAATGTCATGCTTGTTCTTCATGATGTTAAAGTCCATGCCAACCTTGCCGTATGGTGCTGACGTCTTATACATAACATGTGTGGCAGGGTCGTCATCATGGTTGGCCTTGCCGTATCCCAGTTCGAAAACGGGGAAATATTTGCCTTTGAGGTTTATGCGCAGTGCCGCTTCATACTGTCCGTAGTCGCTAACGGCCAACTGTATTGCGCCTACAGCATCAGCCATGAGTTGAAAGCCGCGGAAGAAGCGTGTTGTGTCGGGGCTTTCAGCCTTGCTTTCCTTCGTTTGCGCACAAACCGACAACGCAACGAACATGAACAAGGCACTAATGGCCGCTCTTGAAATAGATGCGGAAATGTGGCAAAGAGGTGTCATAATTAACGTTGGGATTGGTGAGAACTACAGAGTCGATGGCATGCTTTGAAGTGCTGACTGCTGTTATGGTGTGAAAATAAGATATGGCACAGTCTACCGACTCGAAGTGCGGCGTGTTTGTTTTGCTAACCCTGATGGTGTCGTTTACAATATTTCCGAGCGTGTCTTTGAGTTGCAGGAACAAGGCATCTTCATTGCGGGTGTAGCTCATTGGTAGGCTGAAACTAGTTGTTTTTACGCCTTTGTTGAAGAGTATGGTGTCTTTCTCATCGCGCCGCGCCGTCATGATGGTAAGTGTATCGTTGAGAGTGTCGGGCAGCAGTGTGTCGCCTCGCATCAATGCATATTGCGAATAGACGGTGTTGTTGTATGGGCAGTCTATCGACGAACATGCCGCGAGCAAGCCAATGGCTAGCACAAGCAATGGAATTAATCGCCGCATCTTATTTCCTCCTCTATTTGGTAATCGTTTCTTCCTTGCGAATTGCGGCTGATAAGGTCGCCTAAGAAGCCAGCAAGGAACAATTGCGTGCCTATCATCATTGTTGTTAACGATAGATAGAAGTAGGGAGAGTCGGTAATCAGGCGTTGTGGTATGCCTTGTGTAAGGCAATACAGCTTGTCGGCACCCAATATGCATGTGGCAATGAAGCCCAAAAGGAACATCAGCGAGCCGAGAAGGCCGAACACATGCATGGGCTTCTTTCCGAAATTGCTGAGAAACCAGAGCGTGATGAGGTCGAGATAACCGTTGAAGAAGCGGTTGAGGCCGAACTTGGAACTGCCATATTTCCTGGCTTGATGTTGCACCACCTTTTCGCCAATGCGGCTAAATCCTGCATTCTTTGCAAGGTAGGGGATATATCGGTGCATCTCGCCGTACACCTCGATGTTCTTTACCACGGCCTTGCGATAGGCTTTGAGCCCGCAGTTGAAGTCGTGCAGGTTTTTTATACCGCTGATTTTTCGTGCCGTTGCGTTGAAGAGTTTGGTGGGTATGGTCTTTGAAAGGGGGTCGTATCGCTTTTGTTTGTAACCCGAGACAAGGTCGTATTTCTCTTCTGTAATCATGCGATAGAGTTCGGGAATCTCGTCGGGCGAGTCCTGAAGATCGGCATCCATTGTGATAACCACATCTCCGTTGGCCTCCTTGAAGCCGCAATAGAGGGCGGGACTTTTGCCATAGTTGCGCCTGAACTTGATGCCGCGAACGTGTTTCGACTGTTTGCTTAGCTCTTCTATTACTTCCCACGAGCGGTCGGTGGAGCCATCGTTGACAAAAATCACTTCGAAAGAGAAGTTGTTGTCGTTCATCACGCGCTCAATCCATGAATAGAGTTCGGGCAGGGATTCGTCTTCGTTGTATAAGGGTATAACTACAGAAATGTCCATTGTTGTTCTTGTTGTCTTATCTGTTATTTAGTGTATTTTAATTCTCTAGTGGATGATGTCTTTTTGTTGTTTCTTGTCTGGTTTGTATTCCGCAGTGTATGGAGCTTTTGCCAAACAATAGGTACGGGTTTGTTCTGAGGCATGTCGGTTCATCTTATCCTTATGGCTTGCATGTGGCAGTTGCGTTTGTGCTAAGCCTTTCGCTTCATTCCGAATGCAGCGATAATGAGGCTAAGAAGAAAACCGATTAAGACGTTCTGACTGAAAAAAAGAAACACCAACTCGATGGGCTGAAGTGTGCCAAGAAGCTTTACCGACTCTTGCATTTGCGCTTCGTCCATGCCCATTTGCTGATAAGCGGGGCCAAAAGAATGTATTGAGTCGCGCATCATGTTGATGAGCGAAACGGGGTCGTAAAAGCGAATGTAGAGGTATTGTGCCAAAGCGAAGATGAGCGAAGCGTAAATAAATGTGTGCCACACGTAAGCTAAGGCTCGACGATAGGAGATTACGCCATCAAGGGCTTTGTTCCTAAATGCTCGTAAACGCCAAAACACAACAAATGGTGTGGAAAGCGTTAAGATGTTTCCCACTGCCGAACGGGGCAGTTGCATGGTGAACAAGAATGCCGCAATCCATACCAATGCCAAAATTGCACCATCTTGGCGCGCAAACGCCTTGAGTTGTTTCAACGATTCTAAAATATTCATGTCGTGCAAAATTACGTATTTTTTATTATATACTGCGCGTTTTTATGTTATATATTGTGCAATGTTAGTGTAAATCAAACAATTCTGTTGCAAATGTTCTCTTCTTAGCCGCATCAAAAAGGCAGACTGATGTCGCATCAGCCTGCCTTCCATTAAGCTATGAAGTATTATTGATTGATAAAAACGAGTTTCATTTATTTATTGTATGCGCATGTTTTTGTTGTATGCGTATGCCGTTTGTTGTAGGAACGGCACATGCAATTTGTTGTAGGCGCATGGTATTCGTTGTATGTACATTGTATTCGTTGTGTGCACATGCAATTTGTTGTAGGAACGAAACACACTATTCGTTGTATGCACATGCAATTTGTTGTAGGAACGAAACATGCTATTCATTGTATGCACATGCAATTTGTTGTAGGCACATGCCATGTTAGGGTGCTATGCTTGCATGTCATGACCGTTGTTATGGGTCTATGCCATGAACTTTCGCTGTTGTCATGTTAATGGCATACGTAAGCACTACACAGCATCTGTCCCTACTCTGCAATAAGTGACCCAAGCATGAGATATGCGCCAAGAGCATGCATCATGAACCTACATCTCCTATTTGAGTTATGGACGAATGTCGCCTGTAAAAGGAATGCATCCCCACTTCTTGTCGCCATCGTTGTTGATGCTGATGCCAGTTTTATCTACCTTTATGTAATAGGCCTTATTGTCAGAGTCGTCGGGGTCGGCACCATTAATCCAATAGTAACCCGCTTTGCCCACTTCCTTTAACTCGCCATTGATATATCGCCCAAGTAGCGGTATTGGATAATATCCCACTGTAGGACATTTCTGTGGTTGCCCTTTTTCCTCTTTAATTGACTCCTTGTTTTTCGTTGTGGCAACAGATGTCCAATCTTTACCGTCGAAAGCTTTGTGTGCTCCTTTGTTTATAACGGCCACCCATAGAATGCCTTGATAAACATGACCATCGAAAGCCCACAATGTCTTGGGGTTCCAATAACAATCTTTGGTCAAGATGTACGATGCCTCGTTTGGTGTGAATGCCTTAATTGTAGGTACACCAGCGTCAGCTTCTTCGTTTTCGCTATACCAACGTTGGTCGTCTTCATCTTTTGGCCATCTTCCATCTTCAGGAGCAGGTATTCCTGTTGCTTTTGTATTCCAATTGTGCGGAGCAGGATTGTCTGATGTGTAATAGTATTTTTCAGCACCCCACATGGTGTATTTTATGAATGAAGGCGTGAAGTCCTCCACATTAAGTTTACCAAAGACGGGTTGGTTAGTGCCTGCGTCTAGTTTCAATACACTATAAGTTTGTTCGTGGGTAAAAGTTTTTTTCGTGAAATGGTCTTTGAAGCGGAATGTGACCTGGAAATTGGTGTATTTACCCGGTGGTAGTACAACGATACCAGCATTCTGCCAAGCATCCTCTTTGTTCGATGCTATGGGTTGCCCTTCTTTCTTCCCGTTTTGTGTAAGGTCAAGCGACACTTCCGTTTGATTTAGCGGGCGTTTGCTCACGTCTACTCCTTTTTCTGTGAAGGGGAATTTACCATATATGCTTTCCTTTGCAGATATGACAGCACTGACGAAGTTTGCATTAATGATGTTGCCATGTGGGTTATAAGGTAACAACGTAACATATGCCGCCTTATGTTCGAGCGTGAAAGTGTGCCTGTCGCCATGGTACCCCCATCCTTTTCCTTCCTTAAAGTAGTGTACACATGAGGTTTTAGCTACGCCACAATCACCACTATTTGCCAATTCTCCATCTTCGGGTGAAGCTTGTTTTTGCTCGTTGGGGAAATTAACATACAACTTGGATTTTGTCGACATGGATTGGTCACCGCCAACGTATAACATCGTGTATTGTTTGTTTTCGTATTTCCCTTTGAAGTGGAATGTTGCCGTTGCCGCATGGGTGTCGGCATCCTTGTCAATGAAGTGTATGGCAGTGGATTTCTCCCATTGAGGTGCAGCCTCTGTCCCCTTGTTGATGTACATGTGGTTGTAGTCGTTGGGTGTCCAGTAGAAAGTGATGCCAAGTTTCTCCCCTTCTATTGTTCCATACTTACCACTGGTCCTCGTTTCCGGGGCATTGCTGGCGCCAGAGAAGCCTACTGCAGGCTCCATCTTCTGAGCCTTTTTTTCTTGCTGTGCCAGATTATAATCTTCCACGCATGCCATTGGCATACAAGCCAATGCACATGCAGGAAGAAAACTCAACAATTTATATATTAACTTAAACATGATTGCTGTTTCTTTTTATTGTTACTTTCATTCATCTTCTCCAGGCCACTGCTGGTAGCCATTGGATTTAACATGCTCACCGTGTTCTGGATACCCAGCCACATATACATAGTTTGGCCCGAAAATGAGGGCATATGCCCAATATGGGCCATAGCCTTTTTCATACATGCTTGTACTTGTCCAGTATCTCCCTTGATAGTTTGAGGTCATGTATAATCGCCCATATGGATCATAATAACCCAATGGCATCACGCAGAAGTAATGCGAACGATTTTCTTTGGGTACATCTTCCCATTTGGTTACGCTACCTCCCACATTACCTCTTCGCATCCTGAAGTCTGACCCCGATGCGTTCAGGTCGTTCATCTTTTGATCCATGTTCGCCAATGTGTAACCAGCCTCTTGGGCAAAGTATCTACGTTTTTTGAACCACATGCGACCAGTGAAAAGGTGCCCGTCGTACGTGAAAGGGGAATCGTCCCAGCGTGGATCTCCGTATCTCACGTAGTAGCTCATAAAGTTTGCCGAGGGAACATTGCGGTCGATGGACCCCATTGGTGCTATGTTGCTGACACCAGCAGCATTATATGTGCTAAAATAACGGCCACCCATGGATGGGGAGTTTCCTGCTGCAGGTACTCCGCCACTTTGCCAATTATGGTGTGCATTGCTTTCAGCACCTTGCCAATAATGAAGACTAGCACCCCACATGTGGTATAGTCCAAATTTGTGTGTATAGTCGTCAGCCACAAGTTCTGTGAACACCTCTTTATTTTTGCCCCCCGTCAAGGTGATTTGGGGAATTTGCCTCTTAAAAACACCCGTAGTTTGAACCACAGGATCGTAGAGTGTATAAGTTATTTCCACATTATGGTACGTTCCAGGTGCCATTACCATGATTGCAGCATTATTCTTCGCTTCTTCTTTACTTCCTGGCACGCTGAAACCTGTGGCATTACTTCCATCAACACAATATATTATCCTTGTTTGCCTAGTGTAAGAAGGCCACCTGCTTTTGTCCACCTGTCCCTGCTCATCAAAATAGAACTGACCATAGTTGGCTTCGTCAGAGGTAAATGTGATGTGGGTGAGGAGGCATTTCTGCAACGCGGCTTTACTCTTTCCTTCTCCTGCGTACGGCATGAAGGTGAGATATGATGTGGCATGTTGCAAGGTAAACTCGTACCATACGCCATTATCTACTGCAGTAGCGAAACCGCAATCACCTAGTTGGTATAAATTAGTAAATTTATTTGGAGTGGCCTGATAATGAGAGTATGGTATATTTGTGTATCGGTCATTATTATTTATGCCGTAGTAACTGTACCAAATAGGGTAGGACTCTTTGTTAAGTTGATACCCTTGATATAAATAGAAGCGTGCACTGGTAAGTTTATCGTCTTCCATATTAAGGGTGTCCATTTTTTGGAAGCGTTGCCATTTTTTATCTCCACCCATATTTACGTACAGGCGTTCATAATCGTCATTTTGCCAGTAGAACCTCACGCCCCATTTCTCATTGTGCTTCTTATATTTGCCCTCTGTCTTGGTTTTGGGCAGAGCCTTGGATGTGAACGCGCCTGCGAACGCTTTGGCATTGAATGTTTTCTTCGTCTCTTTATTCTCTGCCCGTTGTTCAGTGTTGTTAACGAGGTCGTTTACACAACCGGCCAAAGTGAGCGTCAAGGCGAGTGTGCAAGCCGCCGCGGCGAGATGTCTTGTTATTTGTGCCATGATATTGATGATTTTCATCGTTTCTCTTTTTATCGTAAGAAAAAATGTTTGTTGGTTAATCCCATTCACAGAGGTTTCCGGCCTTGCTGTTGTTGATGGGTGAATCGTCGCTTTCGGCAAAGCCCGCGTCACCACCCGAGCTACCTGCGTTGTTGTTCACAGTTCCGCCGTTAGGTAGTGTCTTACTGCCTCCCTTGGCCGACATCTGTAGCAATTGCCCCTGCATTTGCATTTCGGTGGTGGTGATGTCTGGGCAGACATATGCCTCCTTGCATTGGCATTGCCATTCTTTCAGTTGTTTTTCTTTCATTTTTTATGCGGTTTGTTTCAACCCGTCAGAAGCTATGCGGCGTGTTTCATGGTTTCACTGCGGGCATGTGTGGTTATTTCGATGCGGATTGTCGTTCCGCAAACAGATAAGAGTGTTGTTAATGACTTCCCTGGGTGTTCATGGCGTGTGTTGCACCTTTGGTCGCGGTATCTATTTATTGGTTGTTAACGACAAGTTGTGAGATGTGTTCATGGTTTCTCTCATTGTTCATGGTTTCTCTTTAAGATTTGTGCCTCCGTCGGATGGGGTCAAAGCGCCTAGTTGTAGTTTCAACGTGGCGTTTTGATTGTCCCCCATCTCGAGGCATCAGGCGAAATAGATTTCCCTAATCATTGTGATATGAACTAGTTTTGTGCATCAGCATGGTATATTAAGGCTGTTCCATGGTTTATTAAGGCTCCCTTTGTGTGTATATTCAAAGGTTGTGTAATGGTATTTTGATGTTGGATAGGCCAAACACATAAGGTTGGGAAACATTGCCTTTGTTTTCATGGTTTCGATATATTTGTATGGTATTTAGAAATGTAAATCTCTTTCATCTATGGTATTATTAATTTTTTTAAATTTACACGCAGCATCGTTTTGTTCATTAAAGCAGATGTTTATGCTTAAATGTCGTTTTGGTGCTGGCTTTACAAACTTAAATCGACACTATTTATAGTGTGTTTTGTGGTGTTTGTTATGTTGAATTTGTTGTTTTCATGTGAATTGTAATTAATTTGTGGCATTATATAATATTGTATATTTTGCCGTTTAACTAAAAATATATCTGTTTCACATCGCAAAATTAAACATAAAATTTGACATACCAAATAAAAAGGGCGAAAAAAAACAAAAAAATATTGTTATTTAAACTTGAACGTCCTGTAAGGTATTAAGAAATGTAATGTTTCGGCCAATCAAATTCGTTCGTGGTGCATGTTCTGTAAAGATAAATGAGGAAAACGAGCACGGCTAAGTATGAACGTGAAATGAGGATGTGCCGATGGTGTGGTTGCACTTCCATGCCATGTTGGTTGGCAAAACCATCTGTTGTGGTCCCAAGCAAGCGTAAATGTTCACGCCATTTCAGGATGAATACTTGCATAGAATAGTTCCAACAACCTACTCTTCACAATGTGTACTGGCTATGCCTCTGCCTTATTCTCGAAGGAACAATAATCTGCCACTGTGGTTCAGAGATTCATGGGGAAGTAGTGTGCGGAGCTACGGCGAGAAAGGACAAAGTTGGTCTTGTTCTTTGGTCATTCGTTGATGCATTCATGTGCATGTACAGCCTCAACTGATATAAATGTAAAACATTCAGTGCGAATTTTAATGTTGTGAGTGGGCTTGCACATCATCAACTGCCCACACGACCGCAAATAATCCATTCTCACGCGAATGGAAGATGGAGAGAACATGGCTACCAATACACGTGTGACCAATGCCTTTTCTGCTTTTGGAGACAGCTTTTATGGCAAAACACCCATCAAAATGCATCATTTAGCAGGGCTACAACCACAGAAAACCTTTGCAGCCATGCACTTAACCCTTATCCAGTGCAACGAGTTTGAGGTGATTGTGCATGAAAATGGGCGATATGTGTTGAAAAATGTGCAATAATGTGGCTAAGCGCCGAACGTGGAAAGGGGATGAAGGTACAATCTAGAGGAGC
>CAJPTO010000017.1 GCA_905373605.1 uncultured Prevotella sp. | reverse complement strand
AACGAAATCTGCTCAGCTAAAAGCTAAAAATACAGCAAAGGCAATTTTTAGAACCTGCCTGAAAAAAAACGAGATAAGGCAGGGACGAACGGCACAAGAAATAGGCGTTAAGCCATACATGTCTAATCACATGGACCTACCCTTGTGCACGTTCCTATCCCTGCCAGTCTGATTATCGAATCAACATTTTCTTGCCATTGCGTATATAAACGCCCTTGTGGGGGTTGGCATTGAGCCTAACGCCTTGCAAGTTGAACCACACATCGCGCTCCATTTTGCCGTCAACAGCCTGCATTTCGATGCCCGTTGTAGGTTCTCCCTCGAAAACAAGGTTGATGTTCTGGCCTGCCAGTTGTCCTTTCAGATGCAAGAAGGCATGGAAAGGCGTGGTAACATCGTTGTCGCTGACAGGAACAAACGCGGCTTTGCCCTTATCGCCCACGCCGTTGAAGGCGTAAACCGCTCCGGCAAGCTGCTGTTCGGCGGCCAACGCCTTTGTCTGCCCGGCCTTATATGTGCCGCACAATCCGCTGTTGGCAGCTGGAGATGCCGACATTTGCGTGCTAACTTCCACATTCTCTGCCCCTATCTCCGTTCCGTCGGCCACATATATATAAGGAGTGTTGGCCAAAAGCTGTTGGGTCTTTGCAAACTTCACCGTGGCATCTGTGCCTACCTGCTGCTCCACGCCATCGAAAGTGTAGGCCATGCTGCGCACATTGGCGGCAAAAGGCAACACAAGCGTCTCTTTCTTCTTGTCTTTGAACGATGCCCGATAAAACGAAGCGCGTTCGGCCATAAAGGGATAAGGCAGGCTATACGTAAGGTCCGACTGCACGCTTAGGCCGTCAAAGCCTTGGTCCAGGTTCAACTTAAAGTGGTTGGTGTGGCGTTGTCCATCGTTGTTGGTCAGCACCATGTTCGCTTCCCTATACGCTTGTTCCTGCCCCTTGGGTGCATACACGATGGTGTTGTCGGCCAATCCCTCGAGCAAAGCCTTGCATTCGCCCTCGGAAAAGGGCTTCATGGCCTGCAAGTCGAGCGACACAAGCCCCTTACACTGGGCAAAGGCACGAGCCGAAAGACGGGCATCGATGTGGGCGGGCAGTGCAATATGGTGCAAATAGGCAATGCCTTCGCCTGCGAAGAATGTGGGCAGGATGCCGTTAACGTGGAAAAACGGTTTCCAACGGCCTGCGAATGTGGGGTTCGTAACCCTCTCGCTGAGGTCGTTAAACGTGCTGTTCCATGCCGCGTTCCCTACCCTTTCGTGGGCCGAGGCCGTGAAAACGCCGGGATATTCTGGGGCGTTCACCACCTTATACGAAATGCCATCAGCGGTGAAAACCTCGTTTGGCACCATCGCCGTTACAGGAAGAAGGCCGTTGCAAAAGCCGCCTTGGGCATAGTTTTGCGGCTTTGTGGCATACCAATGGCTGGCAATGCCAACGCTCTTGGGGTGAACGGTGGGGGCTGCATGGCCATCGAACATGTAGAAATCGCAACTGCCAGCTTGCTTGAACGCGTCTTCTTCAACGCTCGTCAAGGCAGGCGACAGCACCACGACCTGCAACGGACAGTCTTGGAAAGCCCCAAGCGCGATGGTTGCAACGCCCTTTGGCAGCAGCATCGTTTTATCAGCAAACTGATTTTCGGCGAAAGCCTCCTGCCCTATCGCGGCCAAAGCCTCGGGCAAGGCGGCATGCGTGAGGCTTTTACAGCCCATGAATGCACCACGACCAATGGAAGTGAGCGATGCCGGCAAGCTAACGGTCTGCAAACCGCTGCAACCAGAAAACGCTTGCTCGCCAATGGCGGCGATACCCTCTTCAAACACCACGCCCGACAGCTTAGAACATAGGCTAAATGCGAAGCTGGCCACTTTCTCAATGCGATAGTTGCGACCATCTGCTGCATTAACAACGTGGGCAGGCACAACAAGTCGTCCCTCGGCATATTGGCTTATGGCGGCATTTTTGCCGTTGCCCACCTCAACAACGCCGTCGCCCACAATGTTAAGCCACATGGGAATGTCTTTTCCATCGAGCTTGGCCGTCCCTTTAATAAGCATGTCGCTGCCCAAAACGCCAGCCGAGAGCTGCATGCACACGGCAAGCAGCAGCATAGATATATATCGTTTCATTTTGTTTTCTGTTTTTGATTGTTGTTCTCGCCAAAAAAGAGATGGTTTGATAACCCCGTTTGTCAACGGCCCTGCACCATATTCATCTGTACAAAGCCCCTTGTACTGATGCTACAAGGCTCTTGTAGTGACGCTACAAGAGGCTTGTAGTGCGGCTACAAAGCCCTTGTAGTGCGGCTACAAAGTGCTTGTAGTGTGGGTATCAGCCAATGTTGGCACCTCTAGATGGGCGCAAAGGCATAGCCGTTCAACGGCTGTCATTCTCCAAAAGCAAATCTTTTTTGACTATAAATGCACATTCTCTGTCGCCGTCAAGGCTTAAATTTCTTCCAAGTTTCTGCCCCTCCGGCAATGGCATTGACACCCTTTTCCTCGTAACTCGCCCCCCAAAAGGAGAAATAGAACGAAGTGCCGTTGTCCACATGCGCGCCTTTGTTCAGGTAAGTGTATTTGATGATGTCGGGATTGTCGTCTGTGCGCATCTTCTGGTAAGCACTTTCGGCATTGCTCAGCGGCACCACCTCGTCTACTTTCGAATGAAAGAGGTAGATGGGGTGCTTTGGTTTCCAGCCTTCAGTGAGGTTGTTCACGGTTAGAGCCGTGTAGAGGTCGTTGAATTTGGGGTTTTTCTCGGTTGGTTCGCCTTTCATTTTCTTCACCATAAAGGCGAAAGCGTCTGGTTGGAAAATCTCCGACACCTTGATGTATTCGCCCTTAGCGTCTTTCCCAAACTTGTATATCGCCTTCAATTTCTCTTGTATCTTGCCTGTTCCTATTTCTTTCTTCTCAATCCAGTCGATGATGCCCGTGTTAAGGAAGCGTTCATTGAAATAGTCGCTCAGCGAATGGCGTCGCATGTAGGGGTTATAGTCGAGCATGCCTTTGATGATGAGCGGCAATGCCACAGGCATGTACACCTTGTCGTCGGCAATGTAAGTGCGAAGCGTGGCAATGGGGTCGTAAGGACCATCTCCGCACACCGAACCACCAAGCTGTAGGTCGCCATCAAGGAAGTTTGTTTCCATAAATCGTTGGCAAGCCATAGCCACCGAGCCGCCTTGCGAGTATCCCACGCAGATTGTTTTCCAGCCAGCCCTTAGCTTAGCGCGGTTTTTCTTGCTCGTCTTATACAATTCGATGCCATATCGCAGTGCGTCTACGCTTTGCCTGGCCGTTATTTCCTGTGCCAAGTAAGGGTGTGCCTCGTTTCGGGTGTTGCCATATCCCTGATAGTCGGGCAAAATCACCATGCAAGTATAGGCCAAGTTCGAAGCATCCTTGGTTTGTGCGTGCATGGTGAGCATACCCACATCGCTCTTAAAGCTGCCCTCCTTGATGTATTGCGAGGGTGTGCTGGCGTTATCGGTTATCGTTACGTGGCAACCCAGGATGATGTTGTTCACCAAGCGGCTGTAGTTTGTGGGCAAGGCGGCCAAGGCAGTGAGCGTAACGGGTTCGCCTTTGGCATTAACGCTGGGATAAGTGTAGCGATAGTACTCGTATCCCCAAAAACTGGAGCCGTGGTCCTCGTTGTCGTCATCGAAACTGTTGGCGCGTGTTGCGGCCGAGTTGCTGTTGAGGGGTTGTTTCTTAACGCCTTGTTCGATAATCTTCGCATCGGCGGCGTTAACACCCGTGCGAATGGTTGAAAAGTCGCGCTGCGCCGCAACCGAGACGCTGAAAACAAACGCCAAGGCCAAGCAAACGTGCCGCGAAAGATGGTTTACGTAAATCTTACTCATTGTAAATTAGGTGTAATTGATTATTTCTATTTTTCTTGTTTGTTTTGTGGATGGAACATCTGTACATAATAAGTTTGTAGTAAGCACGATTTGAGCAAATTGAAAGTTTTTGACAAGACAAATAACTGGTTAACCAGTCAACGCGTTAACTTGTCAATCAACAAACGAAGTTTATCGTTTTCATTAGGTATTGCTATCATTGCTTTGCACAACTTGCCTGCAAAGGTCCTAAAAATTTTCGAGAGAAGCAAATAAGTTGGGCGAAAATATTGATTGATGTGCAGTGGCAAGAGCACAGCCAAAGGACGTTTGGCCTGTGCTGCCTGCTTTGTTTTGTGGCTTTGTCAAAGCAGCTCCACTTCAACACCCACCTTTTCGAACACCTTTTTCACCTCATCGTAGTTGTCGCTCAACAGGGTGGCGCGCTTAAGGTTGGGGAATTGCGCCAGTTCTGCAACACTTATCTCATTAAGGCTGAAGCGTCCGTCCTCTCCATCCCACTGTGGGGCGATGTTCATGTAGATGTCGTTTCCGCCGTCCATGTAAATCTCCTCCACCTGTGTTGCAAGTCGTGCGGGAATGGGCAGGCGGTTAAAGAAGTTGAGGGCAGGTTTGATGTTTTCGGTGCTTTCGGTATCTATCTCCTTGCCTTGATATTGGTCGGCAAAGTCGTAGATGTCAAAGTAGGGTTGCAACGTTTCCTGGTCGTACATCAGCACTTGGATGATGGCCAACTTAAAGTTGAGGTTGTCAAAGTGCAATGTTTCCTCCTTGCACTTCTTAATTTTGTAACTGGCTGGCTCACGTTCGCGCTCGGGCGAATAGGATATTGTGAGCGGATATTGCATCTCTTCGAATGTGCCACGCGCGTTAGTGCCATAGGGAGTCCAATAGATAAGCGCGAAATCGGCGGCACGGGCGCGGTCAAAGTAGAAATCGGGCAGGCTTCCATCGCATGTCACCACGGCCTCGCACGGCGTTTCGGGCAGTTCGGCCGGCGTTTCGTGCGTCATTGGCTCAACATCGCGGCCGAAATAAAGGCTAAGGCCCATGATGTTGTGTAGGGGTGAGATATAAACGCGGCGGCTTTTCAGGTAGTTTTCGATGCCTGCGCTCGCCTCAAACACAGTGCCTAGGGCAGAAAACACGTATTTTATGTTTCCGTCTGGACAGCGTGTGGTTTTGTCGGGCTCGCCCAAAACGCGCTCAACATCTTGCAACGACAGTGGGAAGGTTAAGGAAACGCCGTTGATGGCGATGCGGTTTGCAGACAAGTCGATGGTTGTACGCCTGTTTTCTTCCATACGTTAACAGCCTTAGAAAATATAACCGAAGCCCACATTGAGGTAAATGGGGTGCATGGCGAAGGTTATGGTGTGGAAATCGGCCTTGAAGATGTTGTTGAAGCCGTAGGTGAGGTCGGCGTTTACCGTGAAATGCTTGAAAGCGCGCCACGAACCGCCCAACTGCAT
Source organism: uncultured Prevotella sp. (assembly GCA_905373605.1). Lineage (GTDB taxonomy): Bacteria > Bacteroidota > Bacteroidia > Bacteroidales > Bacteroidaceae > Prevotella. The sequence continues at coordinate 20,184 of CAJPTO010000017.1, read as the reverse complement.
GCCCCAAAGCCAATGGCGAAGATTGCTGGAGAAGTCGTAAACGGCCGTTTGTCCGTCGGTGAAAACCACCTTTTCGCCTACTGGCGACCCACTGCGGAGGTAGCCCTCGCTGACAAATCCCGAAAATTCGCCGTCCATTCGGTACGATACATAAAGGCCTGCGCGCACCTTCCAGCTGTCGCCAAGGCGGTAAGCCCCTTGCACGGGCATGGTTAAGAACGAGCTTTTGTACACCGTGTTCACGTCGCCCGTCCAGTTACCAGCCACACGTTGGCCGCCGTCTATAATCTCCATGCCATAGTTTTTAACGGTTGCGCCCGTTTCCATGCCTTTCTCTTCCAGCCTAAGCCCGGCAGTAATGCCGATGTTTCGGTTGCAATCCAGCCACTTGGTCATCATTCCTGCGATGCTTCCGTTAAGCTTTGGGCTGTAGCGGTTAATCTTCCTTATCTCCTTTGGCAAGGGCATAGGGCTTGCACCGCCGATGTTCACGCCAGCGCGCACCTCGTATTCCCATCCGTTTTTCTCCGATTGTATCAGGCTCTCGTTGCGTTCGTTTTGTGCAAAGGCCGTTGCCGTGGGGGCAAAAAGGGCGAGGGCAAGGGCCAAAAAAGTGTGTATCTTTGTCATCGTTAAGCTTTATTCGTGAAACAATTGCATCTCGTCTACCCACAATGTGCTGCCGACAGCACCGCGGAAAAAGGCGCCTCCCTGGCTGGAAGACATCACAATGGCCAGGTTGTACTTACCTTGTGCAAGCTTTTCGGGGTCGAGTGTTCGGCCGTTAACGCTCTCGAAGGGGATGACGAAGCGTGTCCATTCGTTGGTTTCCTTGCGGTCTTTAATCTGTGCGAGCAACACAATGTTTGGGTGTGTCTTGATGTTGGTTCCGTCGAGATAGGGCACTTCGCTAGTGCTTTCGTACATCACGGCGTAGATGTCGAAGGTGTCACGTTCGTTTTCAATCACTTTTTTATCTCTATCGGTAAACACCTCGCCAGCCTTATACTTGTAATAGCCCACAATGGCGGCAGGCTTACCCGTGTAAGGCAGGCCGAAACGGGTGCTTTTGGCCATGTTGCCGAGGTTGATAACGAAGTTGCCAATGAAGAGATTACCTGCTGCAATGGGGGCTTTAAAGGTATCACCGAATGGACCCACGGCGCGTGTCACCAGCTTGGCGCACTTACCTCTATAGCCGTTGTCGTCTTGCATGGTGGGATAGTCTTTGGGACCCTTGTCGCCATTGCCAATACTGAAGCCGGCATTCCCGCTGTTCCAGTCGGTACGTGTGCCATCGGGCGAAAGTTCGTAAAGTTTCTCATACTTGTTTACGCCCTTATCTGTGTAGTAATCCACGTTTTCGAAGTGAAACTCGGTGAGCAATTCCGTTACGAAGCGCACGGTATATGTCTTTTTCCACTGGCCGTCTTGCGACGTAACGGTATACTGTTGCGGTGTGGTGAAATCTCTTTGCGTGCCGCTTTCGGGCGAAATGGTTGCGCCAGGCGTAAGTTCAAAGCGTGGCGACAGCTTGCTGCGGTCTTCCCACCCGTTGATGTACAGGCGCACTTCATCGTTGGTTATCACCGGTTCGCGCAAAAGCAGGTTGCCATCAAGTTGAAAGGCGGTGATGTCTGCCTCGGTGTTGAGGGCTTCTTCGCGTATGCAAGCCGTGGAAATCGTAGCCAACGCGAGGGCTGCGACAAAGGCTTTGAGGGTTTTAACGAAAGTCATAAACTGGGGTTTTAGATTTTGTTTGGCGGCTCGTGCCAACATGTGGCCCCGCCCATTGCGTCTGCCACGCGGCAAAACGTTCTGCAAAATTACGATTATTATTTTAAAATGCTGTGGTTTTCAGTGGGATAATGCCAGTGGCAGCTGCGCAATTGCGTGTTTGCATGGCGTGGTTAGGGGGCGGAGAGCAAGTTGGTGTTGTTGTTTTGTTCTTTTCTCGTTCCTCGAAAAGTGCGTTTTCTCGCCATGGCAATGCTCAAGCAAGATTGGCTTTGCTCATGTGGCTTAACGAAAACGTTCTTTTCTCGTTCCTCGAAAAGTGCGTTTTCTCGCCATGGCAATGCCCAAGCAAGCTTGGCATTGCTCATGTGGCTTAACGAAAACGTTGGTAAGGAGGGTTTTGAAAAGACACAATGTTTAACCGAGTTTATGAGTGTAGCTTCGCTAACAAAATAGTTAGCAAAACATTTGGGAGCATAGGACATTTTTGTTAACTTTGCAACATAAGCAGCCAAATAATTCTTTTACGGCATGAAACACTCGGAGCTAATCAGGTTTTGAAGAAGGCAGGATGCCTTTTAAAGCGACATGGGGCATCCCACGACATTTGAATTAACCCCAAAACAGGGGCTAGAACAAGTGTTCCGCGACATGGAAGCAAAGAAATAAAAGAAAAAACAGCTAGGACTACCCTATCAGACCTTTTGGGCGAATAGGAAAAGGCTTGGCTTGTTTATCATGAGCCGTGAACTTTGCGCAGATTTGGCCGGATTACGACACAACTAACTTTTAAAACAAGACACGATATGGAAGAGGTGATAGCAAAAGTGGAACGTGAAGTGGGCGAGAACAACTTTTCTTGCTACATGAAAGTGGCAAGCGTTAATGCAGGCATACTTGGACAAGGCAGCACAGCCAGGGCTGCCATTGCCGACATGTTGCAGGGATGGAAAGAGGTTGTTGCCGACTTTAAGGCAGATGGCATAACGATTTCTCCCATAACGATAGTGTATAGCTTTGACATTGGGTCGCTATTCAACTATTATGACTTCATAAATGTGGCTGGTGTTTCGAGAGAGATTGGCATTAGTGCTGCTGTTATGCGCCAATATGCCTCGGGAGCAAGGAAACCTAGCCCGCAACGCAAAGAACTAATTGTGAAAGGACTGAAACAACTTGCCCAAAAGATGGCAGAAACACGTGTGTGGTGATGCTGTTGTTGGTGGTTGATGGGTTGATTTGGCCATGTTTTCTTAAGTGAACATCTGATTTTCACATCGCGCCAACAGGATTAGTGTGCGAAATGAAAATGATAGAAGGAAGTTTTTTTACTGAAAAATAATGCGGCAAAGTGTGTTTGCATGGCGTGTTTAGGGGGAGAGCAAGTTTTGCACACGTGCCGACACGCTTGTCTTCCAGCTATGCTTGCATGCCTTGTTGTGCTTTTAATGGTTGGGATAGGGCAATAAAAAAAACACGCTGCTTCTCTCAACGAGACGCAGCGCATCATTTATGTTTAACTAAAAATCTTTCGAAACAAATGAAAGCCTCACGGTTTCCATTGTCATCCGTTAAACAATCTAACAATCTACCTTAATCTAATAACTAAAAACCTAAATCTAATATTACTAACCTAAACAATCTATTAACCTTTTGACATTGCAAAGGTACAACGACTTTCACATTCCCACAATACTTAGCACCCACTTTCGACAGAAAATGGCGTTATTCTTGATATAAATCAACATTGTGTGTCCGAACACAGCGTGCTTTGTGACTACAATTCGCCTATTTTGCTTTCGTTTTGTCGCAACTTTCGGCCATTATGCAGCGCATCCGACCCATCCGCAACACGAACAAGGGCCAAAACACGCCTTCATGCCACACACAACCGCTGTTAGGCCTTTGATTATTGCAGAAAATTCAGTAAGTTTGCACTGCCAAAGCCAGGCGCACGCACCACAGAATGCCAGGCGCACGCACTTTCTGGCTCACAGCGAAACCCTTTCACAGATACAAATACACATTATATATATAGGATGCGAATACTGATTGTGAACACAAGCGAACGCATAGGCGGTGCTGCAGTGGCCGCCCAAAGGCTGGTTGACGCACTGAACAACAGCGGCGTGCAAGCCCGAATGCTGGTGCGCGACAAGCAAACCGACAACCTCACGGTGGTTCCGCTACCCAAGAGCGTGCTGCATCGATGGCGTTTCTTGTGGGAAAGGTGGACGATATTTTGGCATCTTCTCTTCAATCGCCGCAACCTTTTCGCCATAGACGTGGCCAACACAGGCACAGACATCACCTCGCTGCCCGAATTTAAGCAGGCCGACATCATACACTTGTCGTGGATTAACCAAGGAATGCTTTCGCTGAATGGCATCAGGAAAATCATCAACAGCGGAAAACCCGTGGTGTGGACCATGCACGACATCTGGCCCGCAACGGCCATTTGCCACCTCACACTGGGCTGCAACCACTTTAAGCAGCTGTGCCGACGATGCAAATACCTGCCCGGAGGGGGCAGCGACAACGACCTTTCAACCAAGGTGTGGCACAAAAAGAAGCGCATCTACGAACGAAGCGACATTCATTTCGTGGCATGCAGCAGATGGTTGGCCGACCAAGCAAGACAAAGCCAGCTGCTGAAAGGCCGACATGTGTTTGCCATTCCCAACCCCATTGACACGCGTGTGTTTGCACCGAAAGACAAAACGCTGGCCGCCGACCTGCTGAACCTGCCCAAAGACAAACGGCTGATACTCTTCGCTGCACAAAGGGCCACCAACGAAAACAAGGGACTGGCCTACCTCTTGGAGGCTTGTCACATGCTGGCTGCGCAATATCCGGAGATGAAAGAAAGCACCGCACTGGTGGTTCTCGGCGGAAAAGCCAACCAAGCCGTGGAAGAGCTGCCCTTCCCTGTCTTTCCCATCGACTATATCAGCGACACCCAGACGATGGTTTCGCTTTACAATGCGGTGCATGCCTTTGTGCTGCCATCGCTTTCAGAAAACCTTCCCAACACCATCATGGAAGCAATGGCGTGCGGCGTGCCGTGCATCGGATTTAACGTTGGCGGCATTCCCGAAGAGATTGACCACAGAAAGAATGGTTATGTGGCCCGATATCGCGATGCAGAAGACCTTGCAAAGGGCATCCGCTGGGTGCTTTGCGAGGCTCCTTATGCAGAACTGGCGGCACTGGCTGTGCGAAAAGTGGCGGTCAACTATTCGCAACAGGCCGTGGCCCTGCAATATATTGAGGTGTACAACCAGGCCTTGGCCTTCAAAAAATGTATGTTATGATAACGATTTCGGTAATCACTTGCACTTATAACGCAGCAGCAGAACTGCCCCGAACGCTGAAAAGCGTGGCCGAACAAATCTATCCCCACGTTGAACACTTGCTCATCGACGGGCTTTCTACCGACAACACACGCACGCTCATCAGTCAATATGCGGAGCAGATGGTGCAAAGCCACAACCCACATGTAGTAGAAGTGAAGGCCGAAGCCGACAAAGGGTTGTATGATGCCATGAACAAAGGCATCGCCTTGGCCACTGGCACCTATCTTGTGTTCATCAATGCCGGCGATGTTTTTCCCTCTCCCAACACGCTCGAAGCCGTGGCTAACGCCGTGGGCGAAGCCGAAACGCTGCCCGCGGTGCTGTATGGCGACACCGACATTGTTGATGGCGAGGGCCGTTTCCTGCGCCATCGCCGCCGTGTCCCACGCTCGGGACTGTCGTGGCATTCGTTCTCCCGTGGCATGTTGGTGTGCCATCAGGCCTTTTACGCCCTCACCGAACTGGCCAAACAAACGCCCTACAACCTTGATTATCGCTTTTCGGCCGACGTGGATTGGTGCATTCGGGTGATGAAAGCAGGAGAAGCGTCTGGCTTAAAACTTAAAAACCTGCAAGCCGTGGTGGCCAATTACCTCGATGGAGGCATGACGGTAAAGAACCACCGCGCCTCACTGAAAGAGCGTTTCGCCGTGATGCGTGCCCATTATGGTTTGCCGCTAACGCTGATGATGCACGCATGGTTTGCCTTGCGGGCCATCGTTCGGAAGTAGAGAGGGGTGGTCAAGGCATCTCCCAAAATAAGAAACGCCATCACTTGTCGGGCATTTTTGCATCGCCCTGCACTGCCCTTTCGGGCATTTCCCAAGCAAAGAATGGTGCGGGAAAAGAGAAAATGACGGATTGCAGCAACATTTTCCCCACTTTTGTTTGGCCGTTCGAAAAAAAACATCTACCTTTGCATCGCTTTTAGAAACAAAGCACGGGCGTTTAGCTCAGCTGGTTTAGAGCATCTGCCTTACAAGCAGAGGGTCGGCGGTTCGAATCCGTCAACGCCCACATCGCAAAGTCCCGCAATCTAACATGGTTGCGGGATTTTTTGTTTAACAAGGGCGTGGGCAATTAGGCTGGCTTTCCTGATTGAGCTGGCCGTTCTTTGCAGGTTTGACCTGTCGGAGCTGTCCGACTTGTCTGACCTGTCTGACTTATCTGACCTGTCTGACTTGTCTGACTTATCCGACCTGTCTGACTTGTCCGACCTGTCCGACTTATCCGATTTATCCGATTTGTCCGATTTGTCCGACTTGTCCGACTTGTCCGATATCCCCTTTCAACAATAAAAATAAAACAACAAACATAAACATGGAAAAAGTAGTAAGCGGAATTAGGCCCACGGGAAATCTTCACCTGGGCAACTATTTCGGAGCAGTAAAGAGTTTCGTGAAGATGCAAGACGAGTACGAAAGCCTTTTCTTCATCGCCGATTGGCACTCGCTTACCACAAGCCCGAAGCCCGAAGACATACAACGTAGCACACGTGTGATACTCGCAGAGTACCTCGCTTGCGGCATCGACCCACAGAAAGCCAAGATATATGTGCAAAGCGACGTGAAAGAAACGCTCGAACTATACCTGTTTTTCAACATGAACATGTACCTGGGCGAACTGGAACGCGTAACGACATTTAAGGATAAGGCACGCCAGCAACCCGACAACGTGAACGCGGGCTTGCTAACTTACCCCACTTTGATGGCTGCCGACATTCTGCAGCATCGCGCAAAGAAGGTGCCTGTGGGCAAAGACCAAGAGCAAAACATGGAAATGGCACGCAAATGTGCGCGCCGCTTCAACCATATCTACGGCGTTGACTTCTTTCCTGAACCACAAAACTTCTACTTTAATACGCAAGCCGTGAAAGTTCCAGGGCTGGACGGCAGCGGAAAAATGGGAAAGAGCGACGGCAACTGCATATATCTCTACGAAGAAGATGCGGCCATACGAAAGAAAGTGATGAAAGCCGTTACCGACATGGGGCCACAAACTCCCAACAGCGTGAAACCTGAGGTGATAGAAAACCTCTTTACATTCCTGCGCATTTGCTCTGACCAGGAAACCTACAACTATTTCGATGAGAAATGGAACGATTGCTCCATCCGTTACGGCGACTTGAAGAAGCAGATTGCCGAAGACATCATCAAAACCGTTTCTCCCATTCGCGAACGAATTAGGGAATACAGCAGCAACACTGCCTTGCTCGACCGCATTGCACAAGAAGGGGCCGAAGTGGCTCGCGCCAGTGCCAGCGAAACGCTGAAAGAAGTGCGCCGCATCATCGGATTTAGATAACGCACCGCGCGCCATCATCGCCTTTCGGCTTGCTTAAATGCCCCAAAAGCATTGCCCAGCCAGTGCGAACGGCATCGAAAACCAACAAGCCTGCCCAACAAACCTGTGCCAAAGCCCACCGCTTTCGGCCTTGGTTGCGCTGGGCAGGCTTGTTGTTGTAATGCTATGATAGGTAACATCGCTTAGGTGAACCAAGGGGATGTTTGCCTCAAGATAAGGTGCAAGATATAAGTCGCCGAGAAACATCAGGTAGCAATCCGCCACTTCTTTTGCACACAGCCGGCCAAAGACGAGTGAATATTCGCACATGTCACGCTTTGGTGCAACTTTGTTTTTTGCAAAGCACAATGCTTGTGGAAGCATGTTATGCCCAACAACCTTCACTTCGTGGCTCTTTCGCAAGGTTTGCAGGATGTGGTTTGATGTTCCCTACCACGTGTTAGCGTCATCGGGGTCGAGTGTTGTTAAGAATGCTATCTTCATATCAGGAAAATTTACATGGCTTTCATCTTGTCTAATGCCTCTTTGTAAGCGTTAAACATAGGCATGGAACCCATTTTCCATTCTTTTATTGTCTGTTCGCTCTTCATCACAGGCTTAACCTTACGAACAAATAGCACGCCATCAACTCGTGCTTGGGGATAGCAATAAAGTAATTGCACCTTTAAGCTTCCATTCCCTGCCGCCCGCATTTGTAATACTTCGTTGCGTAGAAGCTTACTCATGGGTAAGTAAACCGAGTCTACACCCAACTGTCCAAGTTGGTACTCAACACTGCGCATTGGCACAGCAGCTAGCTTACCGCCGCTAAAAGAACCAAACTTTTCACTCACTATTGTTTCCCCTTGATAAGTAGCAATGTCAACGTTGCAATAACGTTCTCCGTACGTTTTTTTTAAGAAATGCCCAGTGCTAAAATAGTCGGGATGCACATATCCTAAAGCCAATGCATTGTTCAAATGCAAGGCGTGCCCATACATCGTGACCACAGTTTCTTTTGGAAAAACACTATCGACTGCAAATTGCGTGAAATGTGCCATTAGCCAGTCGCGCTGAGCATACTTCATGGGCTGCTTTGCATACCATTGCATTAGTCGTATGGCCTTATGAACCAACAGTCGCTCGTCTTCTCGTAGACTATCCCTTACGGACTTACTGCTGTCGAGCAAGGCAGATACGTTTCTTTGGGAGGAAATTCTCATATCATGTAGCACTGCTTTACAGAAAGCAGCCATCTCTGGCGACTTATTTCCATCATTAAGCGTATAGAAAAAGTTGAAAAGGTCTACTTGCCCCATCAGCCATTCGCTATTCGTGTCAAAACCAAGTACCGAAACGCTGTTGTTGTGTGTTACGTTGTATTGCCTTAGCCAGTCAATAAACCGCATTGTGGCTTCGCCAAACAAAGTGTCATCTAAGTAATGCGCTACGTAATCACGTTTAAACCGCGTGTCGTTTTTCACATACCTATTTATATAGAAGGTGCTCTCCATTGGCAGTTCCAGCACCACCAACTTACATTGATGCTTCAGCACGCGTTCTTTAATCACGTCCATCGCGATGGCATTCATTGTGCTCGTGCCATGTATGGTCTCACCAACGGCAAGAATTTGATTATCCATAAAAGGCAGGTTCTCGTAATTGCCATATCCCCAGTGAAGCAAGCCGTTGCGGTCGAACAAGGGCGCGATAGCTGTATCTGCCACTTCATTGCTTAGTTTCAACCCGTCGGCATACACACCAAAGCCTGCCAGCTGGATGATTCCCAAAGTATCTTCCTTGCCTGTAGCCTCTAAAGAAACCCTTAACAGGTCTGCATGCTGTAAACGTACTTGGCTTGTTGCCTCCGCCAAACTGGGCGATGTGGGCAACGTTATCGTGTCGCGGCGAACTATTCGGCCACCTTCAACAATGGAATTGAGCGTTACGTAGAAGTGCCTTACATCTTTCGACTTATACTTCACTTTCACCATGATGTCGTTTGTCTCGCCTTTAAGTTGGTATGCAGGCAACAATGTAGCCCAAACACCTTTGAGAGGGGCTACGATTTCAAATTGCAAACGCCTTTGTGCAGTGCTAGTGTCTAAATCAACCCGAAAATATGGGTATTGACAATGTGGCCACCAGCCGTATCCGAACAAGTTCGACTTGTTGCTGGCTGTTGCGAAGAGCGATACAAAAAGGAGAAAGAAAGCAAATACTGTTCGCTTACTATGTTTATTAATCATGTTTACAACAATCTAAGGTTTATTACATGAGGAGAACCGATAAATAACAATCATCTGCCACTTACTGTTTTTCAGGATTATTCCACATTCCAAATATATTGAACTGCCTTGCGGTAATAAACTCGCCCGTATCCGAATTATAAACAGAGAAAGTAAAACACTTTGTCGAGCCATTTGTAATGGGTTCAGGGACACGAACGATAGAGAAAGAGGACGTTCCGTTGTAACCCTTCTCCAAAAGCTCCGCCTGAATGTCTATGGTCATGTCCTTTAACTGAAGTCCGAAGTACTCACGTAATTTCAAAAATCCATCGAAAAATTTTAACTCGCTAAGCAATTCCTTTATTATCTCTTCAAAAGGGTCAGACGACAACGACCGCATGTAATCTGGAAATGTATAGAAGCTCTGTGTCACTGTAAGTGGGCTTTTATAGTTCCCGTAGACATTCGCATCATTGGCCACAAATCCCATTCCCTCGACAAAACCGCCTTGCCAATTGCCATGTTCTAGCATGTAATCAAACTCTTTCATCGTATATGGTGATGCCGAAGTTCCATTGCCTCCGCCCACATACGTCTTTTGCTTTGCTTCTCCAATAACGGATAATGTTTGTGCCAGCTCGTCTAAGCTTTTCTTCGTTAGTTTCTTCATAATTGGTTGTTTACGTTTTTAGTTATACATTTATTAGAAAAACGGTCTTTTACCGCTCGTTAAAACAGCTGCAAGAAAAGGAGAAAGCCTTCTTAGCAGATAACTCACGCACAGCTTCGGGGAAAGTGTCAGACATTCAACGCGTCACTGTACCACTTGCGTTTGTGAAGACACCAGTTCATAATATCGCTTTTTGTTCTCAATCAGCGTTTGGTGAGTCCCCACTTCTACGACATATCCTTTGTCCATCACCACAATTTGGTCGGCATTCTGTATTGTACTCAACCTATGTGCAACAACAACGACCGTGCGGTGTTCGAAGGCATTGTTCAATGCGTCTACAATCTTACGCTCGTTGATGGTGTCCAAGGCACTGGTGGCTTCATCTAGAAACAACATCTTGGGGTTTCGGTATAACGCACGTGCAATAAGTAAGCGTTGCTTTTGTCCGCCGCTAAGCCCACGGCCTGTTTCTCCAACCATTGTGTCGAAACCGTTGGGCATGGCATTTATTTCTTCTTCGAGTTGGGCTATCTTGCATACTTCGTGCAAGCGGTCATAGTCAATGCGCTCAGCATCCAGCACGATATTGTTAACGATGGTATCGCTGAACACTTTCCCATCCTGCATCACCACACCACACATGTTTCGCCATTGCCGCAAGTTGATGGCATCTACATTCATCGTATCCATTTTGACGTCGCCGTATGTTGGCTTATAAAGCCTTACGAGAAGCTTCAGCAAGGTGGATTTCCCACAACCACTGCCGCCGACAATTGCCGTAACCTTGTTTTCGGGGATGTGCAGGTAGATGCCTTTAAGCACAAAAGGAGCGTTTGCTGCGTATTGAAAGTGCACATTAGAAAGGGTGATTGACCGATTGTCGGGCAATATGCACGTGCTGCCAACAGAGAGCAGAGCTTCCTCGTCTTCCAACTGCCGAATTTCGTTGATACGCAAAAAGCTAATCTTGGCGTATTGCGCCCCCATAACAAAACTGATGAATTGCGACAACGGTCCATTCAGCATACCAATAATGAACTGTGTTGAAATCATCACACCAAATGTGATGTCGCCATTGATGACGGCCACGGCACAGAAGAAAACGATGCCCATATTCTTGATGCTCTCTATGAACTGCGCCCCCAAGTTTTGCATATTGGTTATGGCCAGCACACACTTGTTAACATGATACAACCGTGCCTGTATTTCTTCCCATTTCCAACGGCGTTGCTTTTCGTAATTGTTTATCTTCACATCTTGAATGGCCGAAACCGTTTCCACCCAATAGCTTTGATTTCTCGAAAGAAGTTCGAAATACTCCCAGTCTAACTTCTTTCTGACACTCAAGAATAGCAAAACCCAGCCAACATAAAGCACAGAACCTGTTAAGAAAATAAGGAAGATAACCACATTGTAGATCAGCAATATAATGCCAAACACAATAAAAGTGAGCGTAGAGAAGATAAGCGACAAAGAGTTGTTCATGATGAAACTGCGAATGCGTTCATGGTCTTGTGCGCGTTGCAGGATGTCGCCCATCAATTTGTTCTCAAAGGAGTTGACAGGCAGGTTCATCAGCTTTATCAGGTAGTCGGATATGAGTGCAATGTTAACACGCGCTGTGACATGCAGCAATATCCAATCTCTTAGCACATTGAAAACCATTACGCTCAGCAAGATGCTGACGTTTCCGATAAGCACCATATTGATGAAATTGACATCCGGTGTTTTAATGCCTACATCTATCACCGCTTTTGATATGAAAGGCAAAACGCCTTGCAATGCAGTGACAATAAGCATTATCGTGAATATCAAAGCGAACGAGCGCGAATAAGGGGTGAAATACCTAAGAATGCTAAGAAAACTGTTACGCCTTTGTTCTTTTTCCGCCTTGGTTTCCTTAAAGTCGGCTGTTGGTTCAACAGCAAGCAGCACGCCTTGCGTTTCTCCTTTTTGATACCACCCTTGTTTGAATGCGCCGTGTGAATACTTTACGCGCCCTCTTGCGGGGTCGGAAACATAAATGTGCTTCTTGTCGGCATGGTACACCACAACGAAATGGTTGTTGTTCCAAAATACGATAGCAGGAAAAGGGACTTTGTTAACCACTTCGTCGACTCCACATTTCACAGCCAGCGTGCGCAGCCCGATGTTTTCAGCCCCTATGCTGATGTCGCGCAGCGAAACACCCTCTTTTGTGATGCCGCAACGGTCGCGCAAATATTGCAATGAGTAATACTTGCCAAAGTGCTTGGCAATAATTTTCAAGGAAGCAGGTCCGCAATCGTGCGAATCCATTTGATATTCTACTGGGAAGCGATGGAACTTCATCTTATTTTTCGCCTTTGGATTTAAGGTTGTCAAACAGTCTTTCTATCAGCCGTTTTCGTTTTGTTATGATTTCAGCAGTGCCGCTGCTCTCAAAGTCTAGCGGAAGGTGTTTACCAAAATTGGTAAGTGCGCCGTGGGGGAAAGAAATCAACACGAGATAGGCATCCATATCCTTGTCTTGTGCCTTTACTTTATGGCTAACGCGCGAAATGGATTTCACCTTGCCTTTCAATAATTCATACTCATCATATGGGAAGTTGCTTATCTTCACATTCACATGCTGCCCTATGGCCACCTTGCCCACACCAAACGACGGGATGGTAACTTCCCCAAGAATGTTGTTCTTGCTTGGTATGATGGAAAATAGTTCTTGACCGCTTTGAACAAAGCGATTGTCACGCCAAAAGCCAAGGTATTCCAGTTGGCCTGCAACGGGTGAGTATTGCAAATAACGTTCTTTCCAAAGGTTGATGGCGTTAGACAACTCGTTTTTCCGCGTAACGAAGTCGGCATACACCCTGTCTTTCGTTTCTGTTTCTTCCAACAGCATGCGTTGTATTTCGGTTTTGTTACGGTTAACCTCCGACTTTTTCAGTTGTCGGTTGCTTTGCAGGCCTATCAATGCTTCTTGTAGCGACAAGTGTGCGGCATGTTGCTGTTGATATTCTTGTTCGCTTATCACTTTGGCAGCAAGCAACACACTATCTTTGCGTAATTGGTTGGCCGACAGCCGAAGAAGCTGATGCTTAAGCCGCTCCTCGCTGTTAACATTATCTATCACATGGTTGTCTGAAGCGATTTGTTGTTGCAGGTTTTGCCGCATAGTGCCGTAGATGTTAGATGCCAACACGCGGTGATACTGCATGTAGGCCAGCACGAACGCGTTGTAAGCCGAACTCACTTCACCCAGGATAAGCGTGTCGGGAAGTGCCAATGTGGCTTGCATGCGCTTGCTAAGCCTGTTTAACAAGCCTTCCACTTTGAGTATGTGCCGATAGTTTGCCCCACTTTCAAGGTATGCGATGACATCGCCTTTCCTCAACGAAGCCTTGTTTGCTTTGAGCAAATACATTCGCCCATTGCCGTTTGCCACTAAGCGAACAGGAGCTGTATTGGCCGTAACGGAAACGGGGCCATCTACTGTATCAGGATATTGGATGAGGAAACCCAGCAAGACAATGATGCCCATCAATACGCCAACGCACAATGCGACCCACTTTGCCCACGAGGTGGGCATGCGGTCTACAATGGCTTGCACCTCTTCCGACCGTTCATTGCGTTTATTGTCCTCCATATGCAGTTCTCCCATATCTTTGCACCACCTGCTGAACAATGTGCAAACGAAGCGATGAGCGCAAGAAAAGTTGGTCCACTAGCCCTACATTGTCGTTATTGCTGCGCGTTACGTCCGAGTAGCCAAAATCTGTCTGCACCGAAATAAAGGGGTACAAGGCCATCTTGTCGGCTGTAAGGGCAGACAAAACCCCATCGGCAGTGTCGCTGTCCTTAAAGTCGTAATCAAGTATTCGCTTAAACAAAGGTTTGAAAACAACGATGAACTGCGTACTCCAGAACCAGTCCACCCAATAGCGATTGACCGAAGTGGGAACGGCCATGCCAAAACCTCCGATGCCTCCCGAAAGCAATTCTATGCCTTGCGCTTCGGCTTCAAGAATGTTGCGCAACAGGTACTCCTTATTATAGGCAGGTGTAAAAGTGTGGTCGTCTTCGCAAATAACGATGATGTCGTCTTTGTTCTCTTCTGCCTTACGCACGGCTTGCACCATGCTTTGCCACAGCCCTACCGCACCAATGGGATGCCTCACTGCCTTTATCCAGTTGAGTTGGAACTCCGCTTTGCCACGGAATTGCTTTTCAATATGCAGCCTACGTTCCGTTCGCTCTTCCAAATTGATAACGTATATGGACAGGTAAAACCCGTTATTGTTGTCTTCCATATGCATTCCTATAGTTTATTAGCGTTTGTTCCAGTATGCAGTTCACCTTTTTTGCCCACACATCCCAGTTCAGCCGCGTTTCGTATTCTTCGCGCGAAGATTTTCTTAGCGCAATGTATTTGTCCCTGTCGGCGCACGCTGCCTGTATCTTTCGGGCGTAATCGGCTGCCGTTGCCGTTGGCGGGAGCAAGAAACCATTTCTGCCCTCGCTGATGGGCTGACTTGTCCCTTGCACATTGGCGGCAACGCTCGGCACGCCATAAGCCGAAGCCTCGCAAAACACGATGCCAAACGCATCAAACAGGGTTGGCTAGACGAGGAAATGCGCCGTGCGGAGTATGTCACATATCTTAGACAAGTGCATGGGGTTGGCCTTGTCTAGGAAAGGATAAACCACGATGCCTTTTTCTTCGGCGCAAGACGGCTTGCAGCCGATGATGGTAAGCGTGCAGTTCATCCCCTTGCTTTTCAGTTCTCTGAATGCACCCAACGCCTTATCGCCTCCTTTCTTTTCCCAATTTCGACCGATAAACACCAAGTTGCAAACGCTTGTGTCAATGTTTATTTGGTAATCGGTGGGATGTGGAATGTTCGCGCCAAACTCCACCACATGTATCTTTGACGGGTCTACATCGTAATGGCTAACGGCACTTTGCTTCGCCCATTCAGAACTGTAGATGATGGTGGTATATTTGTTCAAGAGCTTGCGTTCATCGTTTTCTGTTTGCTTCACATCTTCCGCGTTGTCGTCTGCGCCCCCGTAGTCCTTAAAGGCGTGATAGGTAACATCACTTAGATGAACCAAGGGGATGTTTGTCTCAAGATAAGGTGCAAGGTATAAGTCGCCGAAAAACACAAGGTCGCAATCCGCCACTTCTTTTGCACACAGCCGGCCAAAGACGAGTGAATATTCGCACATGTCACGCTTTGGTGCAACTTTGTTTTTTGCAAAGCACAATGCTTGTGGAAGCATGTTATGCCCAACAACCTTCACTTCGTGGCTCTTTCGCAAGGTTTGCAGGATGTGGTTTGATGTTCCCTACCACGTGTTAGCGTCATCGGGGTCGAGTGTTGTTAAGAATGCTATCTTCATATCAGGAAAATTTACATGGCTTTCATCTTGTCTAATGCCTCTTTGTAAGCGTTAAGTGTACTATTTCGCTCGTCTTTCCATCCATTGATTGTCTGCTCATTCTTTATAACAGGTTCAACCTTGCGAACAAATAGCACTCCATCAACTCTAGCCTTTGGATAGGAATATGTAAATTGTGATTTTGTACTGCCACTTCCTGCATATCGCATTTGTAAGGCTTCGTTGCGTAGAAGCTTACTCATGGGTAAGTAAAGTGAGTCTGCACCCAGCTGTCCAAGCTGGTACTCAATGCTGCGCATTGGTGCTGCGGCAAGCATGCCACCACGATATTCACCATTCTTTTCACTCACAATCGTTGCCCCTTGACAAGCAACAATGTCTATGCAACTGTAACTTTCGCCATACTTATCCTTCAGGCTATGCCCTGCACTGTAATAGTAGGGGAAAACAGGGCTAACTGCTAGCGCATAGTTCGAATGCATCGTGTGGGCGTACATCGTTGTGACTGTGCCTTTGGGATACACGCTGTCTATTGCAAACTGTGTGAATTGCGCCATAACCCCATCGCGATGCCCAAAACGTTTATCGCTGTTTGCAATCCATTGCATCAGCCGTATGGCCTTATGAACCAGCAATCGCTCGTCTTCTTGCAAACTACCCTTTATAACCTCACTGCTATTGAGCAAAGCAGCAACATTTCTTTTTGATCCCCATCTCATGTCTACCAACACCGCTTTACAGAAGTCGGCCATCTCTGGAGTCTTCTGTCCATCGTTAAGCGCGTACAAGAAGTTGAAGAGGTTCACTTGCCCCACCATCCAATCGGTATTGATATCGCACCCGATAACCGAAACGCTGTTGTTGTGTGTTGCGTTGTATTGCCTTAGCCAGTCAATAAACCGCATTGTGGCTTCGCCAAACAAAGTGTCATCTAAGTAATGCGCTACGTAATCACGTTTAAACCGCGTGTCGTTTTTCACATACCTATTTATATAGAAGGTGCTCTCCATTGGCAGTTCCAGCACCACCAACTTACATTGATGCTTCAGCACGCGTTCTTTAATCACGTCCATCGCGATGGCATTCATTGTGCTCGTGCCATGTATGGTCTCGCCAACAGCAAGAATTCGACTTTCCATGAAAGGCAGGTTCTCGTAATTGCCATATCCCCAGTGAAGCAAGTCGTTGCCGTTGAACAAAGGAGCGACAGCTGCATCTGCCACGTCATTTCTTAGTTTAAACCCATCAGCATACACACCAAAGTCAGCAAGCTGGATTGTCCCTAATGTGTCCGTCTTGCCTGTTGCCTCTAAAGACACGTTTAACAAGTCGGTGTGTTTCAATCGCACGTGCCTTGTTACTTCCGCCCAACTGAGTGATGCCGGCAACGTTATTGTGTCACACAAAGAAACGCGTGCGTCCTTGGTAATGGCATTGAGCGTTACATAAAACTGTTTTACGTCTTTCGACCTATACGTGACTTTCACCGTGAGGTCGTTTGTTTCTCCTGCAAGATGGTACGTAGGCAACAACGTGCACCACACCCCCTTAAGTGGAGCTACAACATTCAGGTTCAACAGCCATCGTGCTGCAGTCGTAGTATCTAAATCAGTTAGTAAATATGGGTACTGATAATGCGGCCACCACCTATACCCGAATAGGCCCGACTTGTTACTGGCTGTTGCGAAGAGCGATACGAAAAGGAAAAGAAAAGAAAGGGTTGTTTTCATCTGTTGACTACTATTTAGACTTTTCGGTACCCCTATGAAGAACCTTTGAGGTCCATTCATAAGGGGCATCCCGAAAAAGCACAGAAAGTTAATAACCTGAAGGTTTATTCCACCACCCAAACATGTTGAATTCTCTAGCTGTCAGAAATTCACCTGTATCTGCATCGTATACAGAATAGGTAAAGCTATTAGTAGAGCCATTGGTAATTGGAGCTGGCACACGAACGAGTGTATAGGAAGATGTTGCGGTGCCTCCTTTAATCATAAGTTCATATTGAATGTCTCGTGTCATGTTACCATATTGTTCACGCAAATAGTTTCTTATTTCTAATGGAATATCAAAACCTGCAGGCAAACCTTTACCTAAAGCATACTCGATAACAATCTCTAGTGTGCTAGATGACAATGATTTAATGTAATCTGGAAACGTATAGAAACTCTGTGTTACTGTAAGTGGACTTTTATAGTTCCCGTAGACATTCGCATCATTGGCTACATACCCCATCCCCTCGACAAATCCGCCTTGCCATTGGTCATGATCTAGCATGTAATTAAACTCTTTTGTTGTGTAGGGTGATGCCGAAGTTCCATTGCCTCCGCCCACATACGTCTTTTGCTTTGCTTCTCCAATAACGGATAATGTTTGTGCCAGCTCGTCTAAGCTTTTCTTCGTTAGTTTCTTCATAATTGGTTGTTTACGTTTCTAGTTATTAATAGGATTGGTTTATATGCTCAACTTCTCGCTATTCTTCAAGAATATCAGTTGCAAGAAAGTGGAAGCTTCTTTATCGGTAATCATCCCCTTGTCTTTCAGTTTGCAGAAAGCAGTGTGTATGTCGCCCAGTTCGGGATTGGCCGTTGCATTACGCTCTATCAGCCAAGCCATTATTTCTGCCTTAATCTTTTGGGCCGCCTCTTCTTGCTCAGACGCATGCATGCTGCTCACCTGGGTTTCTGACACGCGGTAATACAGCAAGGGTTGGCTTTCAACGTAGAAGTGGCCGCCGCGCTTGGCTATTTCCACCCACAGCTTATAGTCTTCGGCGTAAGGGTAACGCTCGTAGCGCAAGGATTGTTGCTTAAAGAAGTCGACACGCAGCATGGACGTGGGGTGGAAGATGAAGTTGCCCTGCAAAAGGTTTAGCAGGGGCATGTCTATCATACCCTTGGCCGTACCCAGCATCCCTGCATGCACGGCATTGTCGCCAAAGGTTGCAGCCCATGTGCCACACACGGTTATCTCAGGATGCTTGCTCATGATGGCATGTTGCACTCTTAAACGGTCTGTGTGCATCAAGTCGTCGGCATCCATACGGGCGATGTATTTCCCTTGGGCGGCATTCATGCCCATGTTCAGCGAAGCTATGAAGTCGTGACCATTGCGCAAAAGTTTAATCCGCTTGTCGGAAAATGCTTCAACCAAGGCACAAGTGTTGTCGGTGGAGCCGTCGTCAACGATAATCAGCTCGAAATGGTCGAAAGATTGCATCAACACGCTTTCTATGGCGTGGGCGACATAAGCAGCCGAATTGTAAACCGGCATAACAACAGAAATCTCGCACATCATGTTTGTGGGGTTAGGTTAACGTGTTGCCCTTACCGAGCAGGTAAAAGATACAGCGCGCCATGCCGTTTTGATAAGTGTGGGGTGCTTGTGGCGAACAAAGCGTGTGCATCACCTCGTGTATGCCGTTTGTTGCAGGGGGCATTGCCAGGCGAGCAACCTCATCGCGGCTTTTCCCACACGCTTCTAGCATGCACATCGCGTCTATCTTTTGGGGTAAGGCAGAAAAGTTGCAAATAGTGTTCCTTATTCCTTTCACAATGTTGTCATTGGCTATGTCTGCATATTGTGAAAGGCCATGCCGCTTTATCGCCTTATCGAAATAATAACCAACGGCGGGCGAACTGGCCACGATGCCCGAGCGATAAAGGGTGGCGTAATCGGCAAGCAGACTGTGGGAGAAGTGGCCGTAACCCGAGAAGTGCATGAGTTTTAAGTAAGCGGAGAATGTTTGCAGAACCTGTGTCTTGCTGTTCACATAGCGTATGTTGGGCCAATCGAAGAACTGCAACGACAGATAGAGCTCCATGCCTTTGAACAATTTTGCAATGATGTCGCTAGCCTGGGCATCATTTTTACCAATGCCTTGTAGGGAAGAAAGAAAGTAAATGGTCTTGGAAACCCTAAGTAGTTCGTCGGGATTCTTTTCAATATTGTTCAAGCCTTTGGCTATGGCCATGTACTGATTGCCGAACACTTCGTCAAAATCGGCATCGATAAGCCCATGCCGTATCAAGTAAGTGAGGGCAAAGCCCACGCCCGACAGTCCGTTTTCAAAGCCTATGTCGTCTGTATTACTTACCAACGCCTCTTGCAAAAGCGCAAAGGCAACATCTTCCATCTCGTTGTCGCGCAAGAAATGCGCAGCTTCGAACAAGGCCAATGCCACGCCGGCCTTTCCTGCGTAAAGTCCGGAGGAGTTGATGTTGACCGCATTCGAATGCAAATGGCTTGCCAAAATGCGGATTTCTTGTTGAAAGTTCATGTGTTGGTCGATTGTTATGAAGTGGTAAATCCACGTCCCATGCCCTTAAATTTTTGTTTGTCTTTAAGTGCCTAGATTTGTGATCTTGGTTTTTATGCGTGCAAAAGTAAGGAAATAATGCGAAATAAAGAACACTTTAGTTTTTTTAACGAAATTGTTTTATAGTCAAAACGAAATGTTTTTGGAAGTATGTATGGCTATAAGCACGCATGCCGATGTCGGCTTTACAGTATCAGCTTTGTT
>CAJPTO010000016.1 GCA_905373605.1 uncultured Prevotella sp. | reverse complement strand
AAAAGGGGTGAAAAAACACCTCCTGCCGAGAAAAGCGAACAAAACGCAAATTCGAACATAAAGAAGTACCCCACACGAAAAAGGGGCTTCCATCCTCTATCAGACAATTAAGCTGGCGCAAACCTTCGTTCTAACGGCACGGAATGAGGCCGAAAGGCATCCTTATCTTGGCCAAACCTTTCAAAAATGCTCGCAAAACCACTCGTTCGGGAAACGACAAAAGCCGTGCGAACAAATTGCCCTACAACAAAGGGGAAACAAATCGCAGGCGGCAAACATCTCGGGTAAGCTGCTGGCCGCAAGCCAAATGCTAACGGCTCATGCAAGACAACAAGCTTGCTGAAACCAGCCAAACAACCCAGAAAAGGGTAAGAAAACGAAGAAACTACGCCAAGACATGCTAAAAACGTTGAATCTTAATAGATGTAAATGACATGAACGAGAATTTTTACCTAACGGACAGCACCTGCAAAGCTTTCCTAAGACAATGCTACGCGCATGGACATGCCCTGACGCGCGCTTCGCTCATGCTTTGCTTGGCGGTCGCGCTCAGCCTTAATGCGCTCTTGGCGCGAGCTAACGGCACACCCAACAACAATCGCTTGCCCTTCCAATTCGCCCTGTTACAAAAAGGCAGGGTGGCAAAGGGTGTTGTCACCGACAGCAACGGAGAACCGCTCGTTGGCGTGAGCATCACCGAGAGAGGCACCAACAATGCCTATGTAACTAATGTCAACGGAGAGTTCGAACTGCAATTATCTTCGGCAAATGCACAGATTGTGGTGTCGTATGTGGGCTTCCTCACACAAACACTGAGGGCTACAAGCAACATGCGCATCGTGCTCAAAGAAGACAGCAAGGCATTGACGGAGGTGGTCGTGGTGGGATATGGCACGCAAAAGAAGGCCAACCTCACTGGCGCAGTGACAAGTGTAGACGTGAACAAAAGCCTTTCGAGCCGACCCATTGCCGACATCGGACGCGGACTGCAAGGCGTGGTGCCGGGAATGAACGTGAGAATTCCTACGGGAGAGGTGGGTTCCGACCCACTAATCAAGATACGCGGGCAGATTGGTTCCATCGAAGGAAGCAACGCCCCGCTGATTTTGCTCGACAATGTGGAGATACCAAGCATCCAACTGGTGAACCCCAACGACGTTGAAAGCATCTCGGTGCTCAAAGACGCGGCATCGGCATCCATCTATGGTGCCAAAGCTGCCTTCGGAGTGGTGCTCATAACTACCAAGAACGGGGCGAACAGCAACCGGCTGGAGGTGAATTACACCAACAACTTCTCGTTCCAAGACCCTGCAAAGAAGCTGGAAATGGGCGGAATTGACGGGCTGCAATATACCCTTGACGCACAAATAAACCGAGGGGCGGCTCTGCCTGCCGGCGGAATGTGGCGCGTTAGCCCCGAAAGCTTGCAACGCATGCGCGAATGGCAAGAGAAATATGGCAGCTCGGTGAAATGGAACGACCCGGTGCTTTACGGCCGCGACTGGGAAGTTATCGACGGACAGAAGTTCGGCTACCGCATTTATG
Organism: uncultured Prevotella sp.; assembly: GCA_905373605.1. Taxonomy (GTDB): domain Bacteria; phylum Bacteroidota; class Bacteroidia; order Bacteroidales; family Bacteroidaceae; genus Prevotella. Next base: position 24,393 of record CAJPTO010000016.1, on the reverse strand, counting down.
ATGGCGTTAAGGCGATGGTGCGCAGCTGGGCACCGTCTATGACGCACAATCTATCGGTGAACGGCAAGACAGGTAACACCTCTTATAATATAGGACTGGGTTATTTCAACCAGAATGGCATGTCGCGCACAGCTAAGAAAGACGATTTCCGCCGCTACAATGCCTCGCTCTCCATGCAATCGGAGATTAACAAGTGGGTTACGGTGCGAATGAGCGCGCTATATTCCGACCGCAACAAGCGTTATCCAGGCGTTGGCACCACGCTTGCCGACCCGTGGCTCTACCTTTATCGCTGGAGTCCGCAGTTCCCCATTGGCGTAACAGGCAATGGTAACGTGCTTCGTGACCCCGCATACGAGCTGGGTGCGGCAAACACCAACAACCGACAAGACAAATATTTCAACATCAACCTCGGCGTTACGGTTAACATCACCAAGGATTGGGATTTCAAATTGGATTACACCTACGACCACAATGCACGAGAAATAAACGAGTCGGTTATTCAATACAGAGCCGGACAAACATGGTACAACCCCGTGGAGTGGAACGAAAACGGTTATCCCGTTTACGTTGACCAAGAAGGAAACATCACCGACACGGGCGGAATGCGCGCATACCGCTTCCCCGTTGAAGATTATCTCTCGAACGTCACTTCAACCTATGTGCGCCAAAACAGCCGTGCTTCAGACAACAACACCATCAATGCCTACACCACGTACAACCTTAGGCTGGGTGCTGAGAAAGAACATGCCCTGAAATTCATGGCGGGTATGAACCAAGTGACCAGTAAATGGTATTACCACCAAACGGAACGAAAAGACCTCATCGACTTGACTAACCCGCAATTCCACCTCGCTGGAGGTATATACGATGGCAACGGAAACCGGAATTGGGAAGCACAACTGGGATTTTTCGGACGCATAAACTACGCTTACGCCGACAGATACCTGCTGGAAGCTAACATCAGGCGCGACGGATCGTCGAAATTCCCCAAGCACTTGCGCTGGAAAAACTTCCCATCCTTCTCTGCCGGATGGGTGATAACCAACGAACCACTGGCCAAACCCATCACCAAGGTGCTTACTTTTGGTAAGTTCAGGGCGTCGTGGGGAAGCATCGGCGACCAATCTGTGCCAAACACCCTCTATCGGGCTGTGATGAAAAACGGGTCAAGCACATGGATTGACGGCTCAAACAATAGAGCAGCACTCTTCGGAACACCCGATTTCATCGACCAAAACATCACATGGCAGCGCATCGAAACACTAGACCTCGGCGTTGACCTGCGTTTTTTGGACAATCAGTTGGGCGTTACCTTCGACTGGTACAAGCGAGATACCAAAGACATGATTGTACCTGGAGAAGATTTGCCCGTAACACTGGGCGCACCTTCACCGAAAGGAAACTTCGGACACCTGCGAACTAAGGGCTGGGAAGTATCAATTGACTTCAATCACCGCTTTGCCAATGGGCTGGGTGTCAATGCCATGTTCTCTATCGCCGACGCTATTACCGATGTTGTGCGAGGTGCCGACTTCGAAACGCCGTGGGAACAACGAAGCGTTTACGATGCTTACTCCACAGGCCGACGCTATGGAGACATCTATGGACTGGTAACCGACCGGCTTTTCCAAAGGGATGATTTCGAATACGACGACACTGGCAAGAACATCGTGCGCACAAACGTCATCTATCGCGGAACATTGCGTTCCACAAACAAGCAAACGGCGCGCTATCCCGTCTATCAAGTGCAATACGAAGACGGCGACAAGCTGGTTTTCGCACCCGGCGACGTGAAGTTTAAAGACCTGGACGGCGACGGATACATCAGCCCGGGATCGGCAACTAACGGAGACCACGGCGACTTAACCGTGATTGGCAACTCTACCCCACGCTACGAGTACAGCTTCCGCATAGGAGCAGACTACAAAGGCTTCGACATTTCCATATTCTGCCAAGGCATAGGCAAACGCAAAATATGGGGTTCAGGACAGCTGGCCATCGCTGGTTACAACGCTAAGGAGGGAGCAATACCCAAGACTTTCGCCACCGACTATTGGCGAGAAGACCGTACAGACGCCTTTTATCCACGCGCTTGGGACCTCGGAAGCAGCAACACTGGCTTCAGCATGCAGCGGCAAAGCAAGTATATGCTCAACATGGCCTACCTACGCGTGAAGAACATCAACGTGGGATACACCTTCCCACTGAACTGGATTTCGAAAGTGGGCCTCACTAAGGCCAGGCTTTACCTCTCTATGGAGAACTTCTTCACCTTCGACCACCTGCGCGGACTACCCATAGACCCCGAAGCCATATCGGGTTATTCTATGTTTGTGTCTGACCAGAACTACAACATGGGACGTACAGGTACGGGAACACCCGTATTCAAGTCGCTTTCGTTTGGTGCTCAGCTCACATTCTAAAAAGACATTGTTATGAAACTAAAGATATTTTCTCTCATCACGGCATGCGTGTTGGCATGCTCAGCATGCAATGATGTGTTGGACAGACCTTCGCTGACAACGGCCGAAGACCCCGATTATTGGACGAAAGAAGCGAACGTCAGGCTCTATGCACAAGCCTTTTATCCCTACTTCTTCCCCGGATATGGCGTTGGTTATGGAGATGTGAACTACACCCCGAACACGCACTACAACTTTAACGACGATGTTGTGCTGCGAGGCACGCAGCCGCAATTCTCTAGAACGGTGCCAAGCACTAAAGGAAGCACCGACTTGGACCACGGCTGGGAAAGCCAATTCACAGGGCCAACGTGGAATTTCGCATGGGTGCGCAAGGCCAACGTGATGGCAGACCGCATAACAAAACTGATGGCAGACAAGCTTACAGACGAACAATATCGCCATTGGCTGGGAATAGCACGCTTCTTCCACGCACTGGAATACGCACGCTTGGTGAACGTTTTCGGGGACGTGCCTTATTACAACCACGAGTTACAGCGCGACGAGAAAGACGAGATATACAAGGATCGAACGCCACGCAACGAGGTAATGGATGCCGTCTTCGAGGAATTCAAGTATGCCATGCAGAATGTTCGCATCAACGATGGCGCACAAAACGTGAACCGTTATGTGGTAGCTTCGTTCGTTGCCAGGTGGGCCTTGTTCGAAGGCAGCTGGCAAAAGTATTACTATCAAGACAATGAACGAGCCAAAATGTGCTTCAAACTCGCTGAAGAGGCCGCACAGATGGTCATCAACAGTGGGAACTACCGCATCGCAACTGAGTTTAGAACGCTCTTCGGCTCAACAGACCTAAGCACTTCGACCGACTGCATCCTCTATCGCAAGTATAATGCGGCGCAAAGCATAACCCATTGCGTGGCATCCTATTGCTTACCCAGCACAACTATCGACCTGGGACCTAACCTCGACCTCATCAAAGCCTTCATTTGCAACGATGGGAAGGACTGGAAGTCGACAACAATGAAAGCGGCCAAGGACTTTACGCTTGACAGTCTTATCAAAACTCGCGACCCACGCTTCGAAGCTACGTTCTATCACAAGACCACAGAGAAAGCACAAAGCTCGGGATTGTACGTAACGAAGTTCATTCCACGCTCGGCATTGGCCTACTTGGATGTGGTAGGGGGCACGCCTGCACCAGAATTCCAAGGCGACAAGAACGTTACAGGGTATCCCGTGATGCGATATGCCGAAGTGTTGCTCAACTGGATTGAGGCCAAAGCCGAACTGGCAACACTCGGCGAAGCGGCGGTTACGCAGGCAGACATCGATGTTTCCATCAATGCCATACGCAAACGCCCGTTGGCAGACGAAGCTGTTGAACGCCATGTTAAGCAAACGGCACCCATGAAGCTCGACAATCTCAACAACGATCCTAATCGAGATGCAGATGTTCCGCAGCTGCTCTGGGAGATAAGGCGAGAAAGGCGCATGGAGTTCGCTTTCGAATTCTCACGCATCATCGACCTCAGAAGATGGAAAAAGCTCAACTATATGGACACGGATGCTAACCCCGAACTGCTCTTAGGCACATGGGTGAACTTCCCAACAGAGCTTCCCAAAGTGCTAGACGATAAGAATGCGGGGGCCTACCGTGTGCAAAACGCCGAAGGTAAATTGATTACATTCGATGGAAAGAACGGCGCACAGATGAAAGGCTTCTTCTATCCGAAACCCACAGTTGGCCGACTTCCTTTCCTCAATCTGCCGAATGTCAACCCCTACCTCTCGCCAATCGGATACAACACCATCAAAGAGTACGCCAAAAAGGGCTACCATCTCTCACAAACGAAGGGCTGGCCCGAGGGATATTAATGATAATTGGTAAGTTCATAAGCTGATGAATTCATGAGTTTTGGAGGTAAGAAGTTGACAAGTTAACGAGATAACAAGGTGAAAAGTTTTCGAGTTAACAAGTTAATGAACGGATAAGTTAGCGGAAAGATAAGAGAAAGGACAAACAAAGGAAAAGCTTAATGCCGGAAAGAGGAGAATAGTTATGCTGAGAAAGGCATTTGGCTTAACTCCTTAACCCCATAACACCTTAACTCCTTAGCCGAATAAATCCACAACTCCTCCCCCAGCAAACAATAAACTTTAAACAAAAGAAAGCATGTATAAGCTAAGAAACATAAGCATGGCGGCCATTGCCATGATGATGGCAGCGGCATTTTCCTCGTGCGGCGACAAACTACCAGGCGCGATGGACGCACCATACGACACCGACTTGCTCTCCATTAAAATCCTAAATGCAGGAGAAAACGGGGACAAAGTGGTGGAAGGAAAGATTGACGAGGAAAAGAAAGAAGTGAACTTCCCCAAGCTTGACACACTAACAAACTTCGCCGCACTGAAACTTGAAGCATCGCTTTCTGAAGGAGCGAGACTCGAAAAAACAGAAGTTGACTGCAAAATGGCACCCGAAGACGAACAAGCCAAGTTCACTATCCGCGTGCTTAACCACAATAGGTACAAGGATTACTTCATGACCGTGCGCAAAAGAATACCGCCTACGGGGGCTGAATTTAGACAAGCCGTGGCCTATAGCTTTGCTGGCGACAAGCGATACGAAGACTTTAACACGCTTACAACACGCGGTTCCGACTTCGATGGGCAGTATGTATTGGTGGTAACACGCTCGGCCAACAAGCCGCACCTGCTCAAAGTAGAAGACCTTAAGGCTGGAGTAATCAACCGAATACCCCTTGACCTCACTGGTGTTTCGGGCGGAACTTTCCCCTATAACACTGGAGCACTGGCCAACGGACACATTTACATGTGCTCTCTTGCAGGCGGAAAGGCATCAGACTTAAAGGTGTACTACTGGGAAACGCCCACATCGGAACCCGAAGTGATATTCAACTCGAAGGTGCAAGACATTCCCGACGCAGGCATTCGTTACGGGGATAACATGTCGCTGAACATCGACAACAACGGTGATGGATACATCTTCTTCGGAGAAAACAACGCCAACAGCATCCTCCGACTTACTGTTTCAAACCACAAAACAGTGAGCGAACCCGCCGTATTAGCGGCCGACAGCAAGATGAGGGTGGCAATGAACATCTATCGTTACGAGAACACCAACGACTATCTATATAGCGGAGCGGCCTTGCCCATCACGCTTACGGGTAGTGCCGCCGAGAAAAAGTTCAGCCTCAGCGCAGCAAACCAACCGGCAGAAGCCGTTGCTGCACGCGCGTTCATGTTCAATAAGAAACGCTACCTCATCACGTGTACGGCTGGACTTGGCAGTGCAAGCAAGGCAACTCCCACGCTCTACGTCTTCGACATCAGCAAAGGAAAGAGCCTAGCAGAAGCCTTAGAGATATTTGAAGCAGCTAGCGACCACAATCCCGTCTATACTTTCATCCTGGGTGGAGCTGGTAATGGCGCACCATCTCCCTGCACCAACTTCTTCATCGAACACGATGCCAACGGCAAGGATGCCAAACTATGGCTCTACGCCGCACGCGCCGAGTCGGGATTTGTTATCGTCGAAGTGCCGCTTGCACAAGATACGGACGACTAGGAACTAGAAAAAGTTTGAGGGGTTATAAGGAGTTAAGGAGTAAAAAGTTAAGTCAATAGCTTTTAAGCGGCGTAACTCACACGCTAGTAGTCATGATAGTTGAAAATAGTTGGGTGCAAACATTTAACAACTGAAACGAGTGGCAACTCCTTTTACTCCATACTCCCTCACGAAACCGCGAGCAAAGAAACAAGAGTATGGGCTTAACTCCTAACGAGCGAAACAAGTGACAGCTCCTCACCCCCTTTAACTCCATGCGAAACTGCGAGAAAAAGAAACAGGGGTGTTGCCCCAACCCCCAACGAGCGAAACAAGTGACAGCTCCTCACCCCCTTTAACTCCATACGAAACTGCGAGAAAAAGAAACAAGAGTATGGGTTTAACTCCCAACGAGCGAAGCGAGTGACAGACCCGCACCCCTTTCTCCATACGAAACTGCGAGAAAAAGAAACAAAAGTATTGGCTTAACCACCAACGAGCGAAGCGAGTGGTAACTCCCTAACTCCTTAATTCCTCAACGTTGAGCCTGCGAAACTTCATAAACACCAACTGCATTATGAAAACATGGAAGAAAATAGCACTAACCATGAGTGCATTATTGGTTGTGGCCTGTCATCAAGACGATGACAACAACAAGCCCGACAGCACCAACCAAACACTCTTGCCCAAGAAAGAACTGCGAGGCGTGTGGATGGCTACCGTTTGGGGGCTCGACTGGCCCAACGGAACATACGACATGGAAGCCCAAAAGGCTAGCTACATCGCATACATGGACCTCTTCGAGCAAAACAACATCAATGCCGTTTTCGTACAAGTAAGGGGAATGGCCGATGCTTTCTACAAGTCGGAATACGAACCGTGGAGCAAATTCATCACAGGAGAAATCGACAAAGACCCAGGATACGACGTGCTACGATTCATGATTGACGAGGCACATAAGCGCGGCATTGCTTTCCACGCATGGATTAATCCCTACCGAGTGGCTACGAAACCTGCTAGCGAAACTAGCTTCCCACCTCTGGACAGCCGCATTGCCGACTCCCTCGTGGTGAGCTATCGCACCATCAGGATGTACAATCCCGCCATGCCCAAAGTGCGACAACGCATTGCCGACATCGTAAAAGACCTCATCACCAAGTATGATGTGGATGGCGTGCACATCGACGACTACTTCTATCCCTCGCTCACAACGGGCGAAACCATTAAAGATGAAGTGTGGTTTAACCGATACGCACCCAAAGACAACGAAGGAAAGCCAACCATTTCGGTAGAAGAGTTCCGCAGAAACAACATCGACCTCACCGTTAAAGGCATTCACGACGTGATACAAGCCACACGCCCAGAGGTGGTGTTCACCATCAGTCCGGCTGGAAATCCCGACTATAACCTCAACACCATGTATGCAGATGTGGTGAAATGGTCGCGCGAGGGATGGGCCGAGGCCATCATCCCACAGCTATATTTCCCAATGGGCTCGGCCGAAAGCACGTTTAACCACCGCCTACATTGGTGGTCGCAGTTCACTTTCAACAACGCGCTGTTCGTTGGCTACGGCATTAACCGGTTTGGCGATGCTGATAGTCCTGCCGCATATCAGAGTGCAACCGAACTTGCCAACCAATTCAACTTCGCCAAAAAGTATCGAAAGGTATCGGGAAGCGTTCTTTACAGCGCAAAATACCTCGTTAGCAACCCCGTCGACATCCTTTCGGCCATAAAGGAAGTCTATAAGCAACCAGCCGTACTTCCCTATCTTGGCAAGCAGCAAGCCGCGCCGCCAGCCACACCCAGCAACGTGCGCGCCAATGGCAAAACGCTGCAATGGGATGGTGCGGATGGTGCCTATTTCGCCGTTTATCGAAGTAACGGCCCAGGCAAAGAGGCCACCACTGTGGCCGTTACACGTCAACAAGAAGCCACCGTTACCGATGCCGGAACCTATTTCGTTACAGCTGTAAGCAAAAAAGACAATGCCGAAAGCCAACCTTCAGAGCCCATTGCGGTGAACTGATACAAACGCAACGCTGAAAAAGCAACAAAGCGATGGGTAAAAGCGGAAATGGCAAAAACATATCCATAGCAAGCTTTGTATAAAGCATCTGCCTTAATGGCCTTCCCGGCTTCATTTACTAAAAACGCGGCACTTTATCCATGTGGCAAATTGAGCCGTTTTCACACCTTCTCGACATGTAAAGCGAGTTATATGCCATACGTTTTTCAGCAAACAGCAAACTCCAAAAGCGATTACGCCAACAACCGCAATGCAGTTGTTGGCGTAAGCATTGTTATCTTATCCAGAACACACATTCTTAAAAAACATTTTATTCCTTTTGCCGACATTAAAATAAAATCATTACCTTTGCAATAACCCTTAATAAAGCCATGCAAGGCCTTGAAACCTTAGCATATAGATACCCATAATACATTTATTATTAACTAATCAATTAAAAGAAATGACAAAGACTTTTACGCTAAGACGCGCAGGCCTTACACTTGCCGCCATGATTTTCTCGGTTGTTGCTTCAGCACAGACTGTTGTTTTCGACTTCAGCAGCGAGAAATGGGTGAATGAAAACAATGGTTACGAACTCGAACTTAAAGAGGGTACCACGATTGATGAAGGCGAAGTGACGATGGAAAGCCACAAGGGGGGGAGTCATACAGGCCGTTAACAAGCTGAAAGACAACCATCTTCAAATACCACGAGGCAACTCCATCGAGTTTTATGCACCCCAAGGAAAACACATTGCCAAGATTGTTTTCGAAATGAAGAAAAATCGTTTCCACGTATCAAGTGATGGAGAACACGATTTGCCCATGCTAGGCAAAGATGCCAACACCCGTGTGTGGGAAGGCGATGCACAAAACGTGAGAATATATGGCATCAACGCCATGCCCTACATTCGCAAAGCCACCGTTACGCTCATTAAAGACAACACAACAGGCATCAACGATGTGAAAAAGCAAGCCGATCGCGTACACAACGTGTACAACCTCAACGGCATTAAGGTTGGAATCACCAACACTTTCGACCGCCTACCCACTGGCGTATACATCGTTAACGGCAAAAAGGTGGTGAAATAATCGCACCCGTGCTGGATTTTGGCGTGGGATGGGTGCAGGACAGGTGGGTAATGCACGTGCAATCGCCACAAACAGGCAACAACAATGCGGATTGTGGTGAAAAGGCAGCATAAAAGCTGCTGCGCTTATCGTTCGAAACGTTCGCTGCATGCTCGTATCAATGTCGCTTTTGTACCCTTTTCACCACGCCAACTTACCCACTTTGTCAACAAAAACATTTTCGGGCTGGTTCTAAAAATACTGCAAAGAGAAAAATAAAAAAGAAAATAAACTCTTGCGCGGATTTTTTAGAACCAGCCTTTATGCTCACTCAGAGGCGCAGAGAATAGGGACTTTTTCGACATACAAGCGCACTGATGAAGCACTTGGCTTAGAAAACACAGGGTGAGAATGCTTTAAGGCCGGTTCGTGGCGGATGGGGTTACCGCTCAATCTCCGTTTTATCTGGCACATAGTGCCTTCGCTCACATGCAATGAAGGCCTAATCTCCCTGCTTTTCCTCGCCGCTTCGCGCGTTTTGTGAGCCACCCCCTGCTACATCGCGTTTTGGCACCTACACAACAAAGGCATAATCTCCATGTTCTTCCTCGCCGCTTCATGCATTTTGTAAGCCATCCCCCGCCACATAGCGTTTTCGTTCATATACAACAAAGGCCTAATCTACATGTGTTCTTACTCGCCGCTTCGTGCGTTTTGTAAACTATAAGACGGTGTGAGGAAACATTCCAATTTCAATTTCTTTTCACGCTATAAGCCAGTGTGGGATAAGGAGCAACCCCTTTTGTACAGTCTTTTGTCGTGATGCGGGGTGATTGATCCAGCTCTACCGCGGTTGGCCCTTTTTTAGGGCAGGGAAAGGTGAAAAAGTGAAAGGTTGAAAAGGTGAAAAGATGGCTAACGCCGTTTAAGGGTGAAAAAGTGAAAGGGTAAAGAAACAAAAAAGATAGCGTGACATGTACAGACATGATTTGTTTTCATTCCTCCATTTTTCCACTTTTTCACCCTTTCACTTTTCCACACCCTGCCGAGTTCGAGCGCGTGAAAGCTAGGCCGTAGGTCTTGTTTTTTTATCTCAGAATAATCTCTGCGGATACCATGACGAACGCTATCCCATGCTGTTTATCAATAAACTCATCCTTATATCCACTAATTGCGAAGCAACATATGTGCCAAACGTAAACAGACCAAGGCCTACGCCCTAGATTTTACCATTCCAACGCTAGGCAGGGTAGGTAGCTATCGCTCCCAACCCTGCCCTACAAAAAGGCCAACCGCTACTCGGTAGTGGGTGCAATTGCTCTCCATTACGAAGAAATTTTGCACAGAAACGGCACATTTTATCTTGAAATGTCGTATTAAGAAATAATGCGTCAGCCCTGTAGTGCTTCACATATTTGGTGTCCGACATATGCCGTACACATGTCTGCCTTATGTCGTACACGTGTCTGCCTTATGCCGTACACGTGTCTGGCATATGGCGGACACCCTCAAAGAGATGCATCTAAAACTGAGAAGTAATTGTTATGAACCCTAAAACAATGAAGGTGTGGAGCTGAAAGTGATGGTTATCGGCTTTTTAAAGGCGAAAAAACAAAAGGATGAGAAGGTGTTGGCATCATCGCCAAATGGTGAAAATCATAAAAGAGCAGCATTGGGATTTTCTACGATTGGCACCAAATCCATTCCCTTTCCACAACAACGAACATTTACTTACGCCTGCTCGGGATAAGAATCAGCGCCTATGCCAACTACCGCAAAGCGGTAGAGTTGAATCAATCGCCCCCTCATCACAACAAAAGACTGCGCAAAAGGATTTTTTTCTTATCCCGAACTGCCGTAAGCCCTAATCTACGTGTACTCTTCCTAGCCGTTTCGTGCGTTTTGTGAACTATAAGACGGTGTGAGGAAACATTCCAAGTTCAATTTCTTTTCACTCTGCAACAACCCCATGCGAGAATGAATTATTTCAGGCGACGCATAAGTTATGGCACAAGAGAACAACCGTAAGGTTAAAATTTGTGCCGTTTTTTTACTTATCGAGCGTTGTGCCCATACAAAACACACCGCGGAGGGAGAGAACTTTCATCAAACACCATGCGTAATGTCACAGAAAAACAATCCATCGGCAGAAAAAATGATGCAGTAAAGTCGTTGCCGGCGTACTAACTTATAGGAAAACGTCTTCCCAAAACCAACTCGTTTTGACTATAGGCTGGTTCTAAAAATTCCACGCAAAAGTCCATTTCCTTTTTATTATTTAGCTCTTTGCTGTCTTTTTGCTTTTATCTGGCATCTTTCGCTTACTCTTTCAGTCGCATAGTCCACTATGCTCGTTCAATCGCAAACGGAATCTGCTCAGCTAAAAGCTAAAATACAGCAAAGGTAATTTTTAGAACCAGCCTATAACAAAAAAAATAGTTCAGCCAACAAGTTATTCGAAGTACAAACTTTATATGGTGATTGCTTAGGAAATTGCTTTGTCATGAGATATTAAGGTATAGCCCGAACTTAATTTATAAATTATTTGTACCTTTGTGACATAAAAAAATAATCGAACAAAATGCACAAACATGGAAGAAATTTGGAATTTTCTTAATTGTATTTATACCTTTCTAAATAACAATGGTGCATTCAATCTACTTTTGTGGACATTGGCAATTCTTGGCTTTATTCTCGACCGTGTAGGCCTTTTCAAGGGACCTAGGACAGAACTGCCCCGATATGTCACACGTTCATCGAACATAATCAACAGATTATCTTCACTCACAACCAGTGCTATTACGGTATCGGCGGGTAATGAGCCAATTAATACGCTCACAATCACTAAACTGGCCTTTTGGAACGCAGGGAAAAAAACACTTGACAAAGAGATTGTTGCCGTAAAAGATCCATTTACAATCAAATGCGCTCCTGGCATTAGAATTATCGACTACGAACTACAATTCGCCAATAAGGCCAATAATGTTAATCTGACGCTCTCACCCACCAGAGACAGTATCAACGTTAGCTTCGATTACCTTGCACAAAAGCAGGGTTGTGTGCTTAAAATCTATCACACAGGTGAGTCTAACACAGATATATGGCTAGAGGGTTCAATAAAGACAAACCATCAGATAGAAAGGTTTGTTTCTAATACAGCTTTTAGTTATCCAAACAAAGAGTATCAGGAGAAGTTCAGTCAAAAGGGAAAGGGTTCTAACAATAACCTAGAAACTGAAAGAAGGAATATGGGTTGGTCTTTCATGCTAATGGCAGTATTACTCATAATTTTATATTACACACTTATCGTACAACCGACAACAATTCCCAACTTTCATTCAGAAAGTCACACTTGGGGAACAATTTTTGCTAGTCTGGTTCCAGCAGTGATATTTTTCCTTGGACTTATATTAACAAGAAGACGGCTACCAAAAGACATTTCCAACACATTCTACAACGACAAATAATGTATCTGAAAACTTGCACTAGAAGTAATTTTCTTTAGAAAGGAGAAGAAAACGAAATACACCAGGAATGGTTAAAAACGCAAAAGCGAAAGCCATATCTCGCCTTATTGGGGCGAAGATATGGCTTTTGGCTTAAGGCTGTTAGGCACTTTCTAAACACCTGTCATACGTGTTGGCATGAAAACGCTTTTGCTGCACAGCCACGACACGCGCGAGCGTTGTGCTACATGCGTAAGAAAGGCGGCGTTAGAAGGCGTAGCCCACGCCCACCATGAGGGCATCAACGCCGTAATCGGCAAAGGCGTGGTGGTAACTTACGTTGAGTTGCACGCCCGACAACTGGCCGCCAACACCGAAGGTGAGGGCATTACCGCCCTTATCGGCATGCTGAAAGCCCACTCGCGCCGAGCAGATGCGGTTGTAAGTGTATTCCAGACCAGTGGCAAGAAGCGTTTCGTGCGCGTCTTTCGGGGTAAAATAACGGCACGAAAGGGCGTAGGTAAGGGCATGTTTCGGGGCGAAGTTCACCGCCCAGTCGCCGCCAACGGCCACCGAAGTGGGCAAACTTTGGGGTATGCCCGTGTCGTTATACTTCACCGACTTTCCAAAATCCATCAACCTTGCGCCAACTGTTAGCGTGGTAGGCATGTTGGGACAGAGGTTGAACGCCGACTGATAGGCCGCTCCGAGCGAGAAAGCCCAGGCATCGGCACTGGTTGCAGCGTGGCTATGGGCGTAAGTGGCCGTGGCATAAACGGCCAGTTGCGGCACGATGGCGAACGAATAGCCCAGGTCTAGAGCCATGTCGTAGGGTTTGATGTCGCCCTTTTCGCCCACGGCGTTTACAACAGGCACGGTAAGTCCGCCAAGATAGCGCACGCCAGCCATCAATGCCGAGCGATTTGCAAAGCGATAGCCCGTGGCGAGATTGTATTGCATCAACCTTCCATCGTCTGTCTTGGGCTGCGCCTCGGCAGAAACATCGGCAACGAAACGTTTTGAGCCGAAAGTAAGCGCGGCTGGGTTGGTATATATGTGCATTGCGTTGGCATTTCCAAGCAACGAGCCGCCCATTGCGGCAGTGCGCGCATCGGGTGTGGCTTCTAACACGGGGAGAATGCGGCTTTGGGCCGTGGCTTCCATCGCGAGGGTTGCGCCAAAGGCGAGGAATGCCATTGATATTTTGTTCATAGCGTGCTGTTTATTTCTTGATGAAGGTGTGTTTGCTTGTCAGACGCTCGGTTTTGAGCAGCAAGTAATAGGCGCCGGGAGCCAAGCGGTCGATGCCAAGTGTAATCTCGTGCGTGCCACTGTCGGGCGTTAGGGTTTCTTCAATGAGCTTTTGGCCGCGCAATGAGGTGACAATGGCCGTTACCTTACCCACACCGCTGCGCATCATGGCCTTGATGTAGCTGTGCGCGGGTATGGGATATATGGTGTGAACATCGGGTGCGTTGCTGTCGGTTACGCGCACTTGGAGGGTTGTTGTGGTGCGTTTGCCGCCGTCGATGGCCGTAAGCGTAATCGTTGCCGTGCCCTTTTGGCCTGGGGTTAGCGTTAGTTGGTTGCCCTCGATGGTGGCTTTCACCACGGCTTCGTTGCTTGATGTGGCGGCGAAGCTAAGCTGTCGGCCGCCCATAGACGTGAAAGCGTTGGCCAAGTTGATGTGTGCGACCTCGCCTTGTGCGAAAAGCGACACGTCGCCAAGCGTGTTTGTGAGCGTGGGAGCGGTGTGCGAAACCACTTCGTAGGCGAAGTGTTGCACGGTTTGACCACCAAGTTGGTCGGTAAGTGTCACATCGAAGGCATATTTGCCTGGCCGACCTACGTTGATAAGCAGGTCGAAGGCATCGCCAACCCTTTTTAGTTCCACGCCTCGGGGCAGTTCAGAGGTGGTGTAAGTCCACGTATGCCCGTCTTCATCTTTCACGGGCAGCACCTTGTGGAAGAAAGGTTGGGTGTCTAGCAGTCGCAAGTTGTCGGCTAATGTTTCACCGAAGCGGGGTGCATGGTTCAGTCGGGTTTTGAAGTTTGCGGTGACTTCGGGCGAAAGGTTGTTGAAACGGTCGCGCGCCACCATCTTCACCACATAGTCTACATCGGTGTCTAGTCCTTTGAAAGCCTGTTCCATCTGCGTTCCCACGGCCAAATCGTACGAATATCGCGTGAAAGTTTGCAGCGGTTTCGCCATGTCTGCCTTGCGATATAGGCTGATGTCGTAGGCAAAAGCCGTGTGTTGTGGGTTCAGTGCATCGGCATCGGCGGTTACGTTCCACGTAATTTGGGCATCGTAATAGCCTCGAGTGGCATCCGCAGAATAGTCGGTTACGGCCACAACAGGCGCGTCGGGCTTCAGCGTTTCGGGGTCGGCAAGCGCGAAATCGGCATCGATAAAGCCCACTCCCATCTTGCCAGCGAGGTTGGCATCGGGCTTAACAACGTAGGGGCTAGTGGACTTTACGGCCGAAAGGATGCGGCGGCGCAGGTCCTCGTTGGTGAAGTTGGGGTTGCTCTTACCAAACTTCGACACCACCAATGCGGCAATACCCGTTACATGGGGCGTGGCCATTGATGTGCCCTGAGCGTAAGCATAGTTGTGGTCGTTGGGCAAAGTGAAGTCGGTATTGGGGTACGGGCCAGTGCTCATAAGGTCGAAATTCTTTGGCACGGTGCTTAGAATGCCCATGTTAACGTTGTTCACTTCGGTTGTTCCGCCCGGTGCAAGGATGTCAACCCAAGGGCCTTTGTCCATATAGTCGGTGGGAACGCCCAAACTATTCATCGCCCCCACGGCCACCACGCGCGAGTAAGAGGCAGGTATCATCTCGATGTCGAACTGCGAACCGTTGCCCGAAGCGAAGAAAACCAATCCGCCCTTCATGTAGACATCGGCCTTTTTGTTGCCGTTTGGGTCGCATCCGGCGATGTCGGTAAAATAGTCTATGCCCTCTTTGAGAATGTCGAATTGCGCCTTAAAGATACTTTGGAAGTTCTCATTGTTGAGATATTTCTTTCGGTCGAAAGCGTAACCCCAGGAGCAGTTGCAGACAGAAGCCCCGTTTTCGGCGGCAAACTCGAACGCCTTTGCTATGTAAGCGGCCGATGCAGTCTCGGTAGTTCCATCGCGACCATATATTTCGCAACTCATTAATCGTACGCCCGAGTTGGCATCTCCGTTGCCTCCAGCCACGCCACAAACGCCGATATAGTTGTTGTTTCGTGCGGCAATGGTGCCCGCCACGTGCGTTCCATGCCCACCAGCGATGATGACATTGGGGTCTCCATTGCCGCTTTCGGCAGCATAAAAGTTGCGTCCGTGTATGGTTTCGCCCGTTTGGGCATCCTTACCTTGCCAAGCCGAGGCGGCCAAGTCTTCGTGTTCGAAGTCGATACCCGAGTCCATCACGGCCACAACCACGTGTGGGTCGCCCGTTTCTTTTTGCCAAGCGGGGAACAGGTTCACGTCTGCCCCCGGCTTAAACGTGGCGTATTGCTCGATGGTTGTGGTGTAATGCCACTGGTATTTCAAGTAAGGGTCGGTGAAATTGAGGTATCCCGTGCCGTCGTTAGCAGGCCTTAGCCGTTGTGGATTGATGGGAGCGCGGCTGGCAGGGGTGTATTTTACGCGGGCAGGTGCGATCTGTACATTGCCATGCACTTTCTCTATGGTGGGATTTTTGCGCAATTCTTCGATAACTTCTGCAACGTTTCGGGTGGTGTCGAAGCGCACAATATACCATCTGTCCAAACCTCTGGCGCGTTTAAGCGCGGCATAATCGTTGGTCATGTCGAACACTTGTTCGAGCTTCACTTCGGTGTTGTCGAACACTTTTGCACGTGTTATGGCCTGCGTTGCTGCGCGTGTGGCGGCCGCCGTGCTGCTTTTCATCTTCACGAAGGCCATTCCCGGCTGCCAAGGAAAGGCATCCGTGGGTGTGGATTGTGCGGCATTGTTGTTGGCTTGCGGCGTAAACGTGTCGTCGCTACATGCCGAAAATAGGGCTAATGCCGCCAAGGAACAGGCCGCCAATGCATATTTTCTTATTCTTTTCATTGGGAGTATGGTCTAAAAGTTGAGGTTTTTCTTGATGATGTCCACGTAGTGCTTACTCTTATAATAGGTAATCACGGTGCGCGTTTCTTGCGGACGCATGTCGATGAGGTCTTCTTCGCCGCGGAAAAAGGTTGCAAATCCGCCACTGGCTTCGCGGAATAGGCTGTAACCTTTATTCTCGAAGGCTCGGCGTGTGCTGAAAGGCAGGCTGTATTCGTACCAAGTGTACACGCCAGGTGTTCCTTGTTCTTCTACGTTATAGAATACATCGGCCCCTTTGTAGAACACTTGGCATGAGCCAACGGTGCCACTGAGGTCTTTGTCGGGCAACAAACCGGCATCGATGTCTTCAGAAGTTACGCCTTGCCAGTTGAAGAAATAGATGACATTGGCCAAAGAGCCCGGCTCGTAGCTTTCACTTTCGGGTACGAAGAGCAGGCGCGAATACTTGCAGAGTGGGTCTTCGGTGGTTGAAGTGACGTTCTCGGAGTTGAATTGGTTATAGAAGTCGGGTTTCATTCCGCGCTTCCGTTCGTAGGCAATAACCTCTTCGAGCTTGAAATCCTTGTTATGTAGGTTGGCCGAAAGGAACACTGGCAGACTTTCCACCTTACTGTTGCTGCCCATTACAAGGCTATTTGAGGTTTCCATGTACTTCATACAGGCACTTTTGAATATGCCGCCGTACATTTGTGTGTTCCCTGGGTCGTTGTAAACGTGCATAAAACGGGTTTTATCCACCTCTTCGCAGTAGTATTGTGTTTCGGTTTCGTTGCGCTGTTTGTTGCCCGGCTTGAAGTTGTTTTGCAGCAGCCAGGGTTCGTAAGATGCCTTTTGGAAGGTTTTCCCCTTGGGAGCTTTGAGCCATGCGCTCACAATGAGCTTGCTATAATAGTTGGGCATGTAAAGGATGTGTGGCGCTTGTTCGCCTGGCGAGTGGAAAGCGTAATACAACTTATTGACGTCTTCCTTGTAAGGCATCAGCGAATCGATTTCGAAAGCTCTGTCGCGACTGTTGTTTCTTTCGCTTTCTAGGGCCACGGCTCGGTCGAGATCGAACTTCTCCAAATCCCAAATAGGCAGTTGGAATTGCACAAATCCGTTTTGAGTTACGTTGAGAATGTAGTGCTTGTTGCCGTTAGAGAGGTACAGTTTTTCGCTTCGGCTGCTCTGTGCCCACGGGCTGTTTCGGTCGATAGCGGTAAGGTTTAGGGTGAGCTTACGTTGCTGTTGGTTGGCATTGAAAGTGATCCAGCTGTTGTTTTCCTTGTCCAGCTGCTCCACATTCCAGTTATCCGAGTTTGAAATCACGTTGAGTTCAACGGCCGCATGCGCCTCGTGGTTGAAGATAACCGTGCCGTTGCTACCGTCAACAGCGATGAAAGGGTCGGTTCCAAACTGCGTAATTTCAACCATTTGCTTGCCGCTAGGGGTGGTAAGCGTAACGGTAGTGCGGCGTTCGTCGGCCGCATCGTTGGCCGTAGCCGTCACTTCGAGTGCCGTTCCCGTTTTCTTTGCGGTGAGCCAAGCGGCATGCGCGCCCGCTTCCACCTGCCAATCGTCGCCAAGGGCGGCAAGGTTCAGCGTCTTTGTTTCGCCTTCTTGCTTGAGTGTAAGCGTTTGTTTCTCGCCCTGAACGATGTTGTCTGTACCGCCCAGTGTGAGGTCTTTTTGGCATGCGCCGACCAAAACGGCCACAACGAGCAAGGCCAATAATCTTATTTTCTTATACATAGCGTGTTGATTTTAATGCTTGATGTACTTTACTCTTATTCCCAACCGGGGTTTTGCTTGATGTTTGTGTTGATGTTCACCTCGTTTTCGGGGAACGGCCACACAAACATCTTGTTGCCAGGTTTGATGTTTACCTTGAAGTTTGGTGCGTAGAACGAGGGTGGGACTTCGTAATATCCCGCTGCACCTTGGAACGAACGCGTCCCAATGCCTTGGTTCCAGCGGCGCAAGTCCCAAAGGCGGAACCCCTCAAATGCCAGTTCGCGTGCGCGTTCGGCCTTTATTTCGGCATAGAGTTCTTCGCCCGTAAGGTCGGTAGTAGGCACTCCGCGCGAATTTCTCAGTGCGTTAAGGCAGGCTTGTGCTTCGGCCGTGTTACCCATATTGTAGGCCGCTTCGGCCGCTATGAGATACTGTTCGGCAATGCGGAAGGGCTTTGGAGCTTGGTTTCCGTTGGGAACATAGCCTCCCCAATGTGTGCTTGTGAGCGTGGCATAGCCGGGATTGCCCTTGAATTTCGACACCACATAGAGTTGCGTTGACACGTTCATGTCGCTCACGGTGGTGTTAACAAACTCGAAGAGGGCGTGTGCACGATGGTCGTTTTCACTAGCGAACAGGTTGTTTATCACTTCGCGCGTTGGCACATAGGGCGGTTTGTTGTAGTCGCCTTGGCGTTTGTCCTCGGGTTTTGCGTCCCAATAGCTGGCAGTGTTAAGGTCTGCGCCGTAAAGTGGTGTGATTGTTGGAACTTCGTTCTCTTTGGCAACGTAGGGTTGCCATATCTGTTCGTCACCATTGTCGTAAAACCACATGCGCGCGAATGGGTCTTCGCTGGCGTTTACCTTTCCTTCGCCGTTCAGTTGTGGGGCGTAAGGAGCGATAAGCGGATACTTGCCGGCATCGATGAGTTGTTTGGCCTCGGCATAGGCTCTCTCCATGTCGCCGATATATAGGAACGCGCGCGCACGAAGTGCTCTTACTGCATCTGCGCTTATCTCATTGTTTCCTGGTGCTACGCGAACGTCGGCCAAAAGCCGCTCGGCTTGTGCCAAGTCGTCAAGAATTTGCTTGTAAGTTTGTGCATTGGTGGCGCGTTGTGGCTTATTTTGCATGTCGGGGTCGAGTGCTAGCACGATTCCGAGGTCTTTATCGGCCGTTGCTTCATTGTAGTTCATGCCCCAACGCAAAGCCAAATTGAAGTGATAGAATGCACGTGCGAAGAAGGCATTGCCCAAATAATGGTTCTTCAAGGGCATTTCGGCTTCGCTAACGGCGAGTTCGGGCAGTTTCGTCAAAACCACATTCACATCCACCAAGGCGGCATAATACGAGTGATACACCTCTTGCAGCACGTTGCTTTCGGGCTTTATGGCCCATCCGTGAAACTCGCTGTAGAGGTTTCCAAAGGCGGCATGGGCGTTAAGCATGTCGGCTTGTGCCTCTTGTGGCAGCACATAGCCGCCCCCGAACTTGCCACGAAGGGTTGAGTAGATGCCATTGTCCCACTTTTGTGCGTCTTGCATGTTGCGATACGATTGCTCGAAGGGGATGTAATCGGCGGGTTCGCGGTCCAGGTTGCAGGCTTGCAGCGTGGCAACGAGGGCTAATGCGCACCATAATATCTTGGTTGTTTTCATCTTCTTGTTCTTTGTTTAGGGTTTATTTACAGGCCAATCTCCACGCCAATGCTCATTTGCTTGGTGTTGGGGTTAACGCCGATGGACACGCTTCGGTTCACTTCGGGGTCGGGACCGAGGAATTTGGTGAACGTCAATAGGTTTCTGCCGGTGAAAAACACCTTTGCCGAGCGCACAATGCGTTGTCGGCCGAGGCTCTTTCGTGGGATGTCGTAGCCCAAGGTGAAGTTTTTAAGGCGCATGAACGAGGCATTCTCCAGCATCTTCGAATCGAGATAGGTGCTTTGGTGGTTGGGGTTGCGCACCCATTCCAGCGAGGGGAACTCGGCATTGTCGCCCGGTTTCTTCCAATAATCAAATAGTCGGCGCGACCCATTCGAGTTTCCTTCCTTGTCGCGAACAAAGTAATCGTTCTCGTAATACTGCTTGTCAAGCGAAATCATGTGCTTGCCAAGGGCGAAGAAGAAGTCGGCCGTGAGGTAAAACCCTTTCCAATAGGCCGACAATCCCCATCCGCCCGTGAAGGGTGTGTAGGCATTTACGCCTGTGTTTTGGCTCAGAGCGTTGGCATATTCGCTGGTAACGTCGGTGTCATCACGGCGTGTTTGGTTCTTGTCTGCACCGGGTTTGTACCATTCTGGCACACCCGTTTGGGGGTTAACTCCCTTGTAAAGAGGCAAAACAAAGGTAACGGGCTTGCCAACAATGTAGGCCAACTGCCCTCCAGGCTCGTGCCACGACTGGCGATTTTCGAACAATTCCAGCACCTTGTCGCGGTTGTAGTTGAAGTTTACGTTGGCCGAAACGCCCCAATCGCGGCCGCGAAGGACGTCGGCACCCAGTTGGAGGTCGATGCCGTGGTTGAGATAGCGGCCCACATTCTCGTAACGGGTGGCATAACCAGCGTTGCCAACGGGCAAACCAGAGGTGTAGGGCAGCGGCACTTCAAAGAGCATGTCGCTCGTTATGCGGTTATAGTATTCCAAGTTCAGGTCAAGGCGGTTCAACAAGCGTGCCTTAACGCCCACAGTGAGCTTGCTTTGGTGCTCCCATCCAAGGTTGGGGTTGCCCTGGCTGATGAAACCCAGGCTCATTCCGCCCATTTTCTGCCCCACTTTACCAGCATACGCGGCAGTGCTGTAAGGAGGAATGGACGAGTTGCCTTGTGTTCCGTAGCTTATTTTGAGGTCTAGGTCGTTCAGCCACGCAACGTCTTGGAGCAATTGTTCGCTCTTTGCCTTCCACAAAAGGCCAAGCGACCAGAAAAGTCCGTTGCGCTTGTTGCGTCCGAAGCGCGAAGAGGCATCGTTGCGCAGCACAAGGTCTACGAAATAACGCTTGGAGAAGTCGTAACTCAGCTGAGTGAAGAACGACAGGAAAGCATAACCGTTGGTTCCTTCGCCAATTTGCTTGCTTTGCGTAGCGTTATTCAGCAGGTAAAGGCGGTCGTCGAGCAATCCCGAGCCGCTTGCCGAGAACCCATCGTCTTTATAATTGGTGTATTCGTGGCCAAGTAGGGCCGTTAGGCTGTGCTGTCCGAAGCTCATGTCGTAGGCGGCGGTGTTGGTTACGGTGATGTTAGACACCATTGTGTAGCCACGTTCGGCACTACCTACGCCATGTGCGCGATAATTGCTGGGCAAAATGCGCGAACGGCTGTCGCCATAGTTCAGCTCCAAGCCCACAAGCGAACGCAAGGTGAGGCCTTTGAGCGGCGTTAGCGTGAGGTTGCCGTTGGCAGAGAGTATAAAGGCGTTTTGTTTTGCCGGACTGGTGGCTATTACATGTGAGGGTGTGGCCAGGTCGAGTAGCGGAACGCGTTCCAATTCCTTTCCCGTCACGGGGTCGTAGGGCGAAGCGAAGGGGGCATTGAGCGTTGCCATGCCGCCACCCACGGCACTTTGGCTGCCGAAAGGCGACACACGGGTGTCGTCGTACGACACTTGTGTGTTGATATTGGCGCGAACCCAGTCGCTAAGCTTGGCATCGAGGTTGATACGCCCGAACACTTTCTTGTAACCAGAGCCCATTCGCAGTCCGTCTTGGCTCAATGCGCCGCCCGAAAGATAGTATCGCACGGCCGATGTGCCGCCCGACACCGACACATCAGCAGTGTACATGGGTGCTGGTTGGTACACGTACTTGTACCATTGGAAATCTGTTTCCTTGAAATATCTTTCTTTTAGGGCCGCAATCTCGGCAGCTGTGTAGATGCCTGTTTCTTGATAATAGCGCAGAAGCTCGGGGCCTGTCATCAGTTGGTCGAAGTAATCGGTGTTGGCGAGTGTCGAGACGGCGTATTGTGCGCGCAGATTGATGGTGGGGCGTGTTTCGGTTCGTCCGCGTTTTGTGGTGACATACATCACGCCGTTGGCCGCACGTGCACCGTAAATGGACGTTGCAGCGGCGTCTTTAAGAAACTGCACGCTCTCAATGTCGTTGGGATTCATGGCTTGCAGCACGTTCATGCTAACCTGCATGCCGTCCATAATAACCAACAAGCCAGTGCCTGCACCCAAAGAGCCTTGTCCGTGAAGCGACATTGACAGGCGGGCGGATGGTTCGCCCGAAGAAGAGAACACCTGCAAGCCGCTAACCTTGCCCTGAACAGCGTCCAAGGGGTTGGCAACTGGCTTCATGGCGAGGTCTTTTGCGCTTACCTTCACCACCGAAGCCGAGGTGTTGGCCACCTTACGTTCCATGTATCCCACCACAACCACATCGTTGAGCATGAGGTCCGAGGGCTGCATGCGTACATCCATTTGCGTGGCGGCGGCCAGTTCCTGGCTGGTATAGCCCATGAAACTGAACGTTAGCCGCTCGCCGCTATGCACCTTGAGCGTAAACTGGCCCTCGATGTTTGACACCGTGCCCTGCTTTGGGGCCGATTTTGGGACAATGCTTACACCAGGTAAGGCTTCCCCGTTTTCATCTACGACGTTTCCCCTTACCGTTATCGTTTGCGCAAGCACCGAACTCAAGCCGGTTAGCAAACAAAGGGTTAACATCCAAATTCTTACTTTCATAAACGTAATTATTTAGGTTGATTTGTCTTAATGCGTTTCCATCGAAAAAAGAGCGTACGCGCTAGGCTGTGGTTGGGGCACGATTGACTGTGCTGCGCCTGCTTAACGCATCTTCCCTCTGGGTTTATGCTTTCTGTTCGTGCAAAAGCACATAATGGTGGGATGATTTTTCACTTTCGACTTTTGTCTTAGTGTCTGTGTGGCAACTTTTACTGTTTGCGTAATTTATTTTGCAAATATATGCAATAAATTTATATAAACAAGCGTGTTTTTAAAATATTTTTATGCTCACCAAGCCTTTTCGTTTAATTAAGACGTTTTCTTTGACATATTAATAAAGCGCGGTGGAAAGAAAGTTCTTTGCAACAAGCACAAGAAAGCGGCCCTGGGCTTTGCAAAGGCATCAACTGCCTGCATGCAAAACCAAGGTGCACGCATTGTCGTTTGTGGTTGGTTGGCTGAAAAAAAAAGCAAGGTCGCAGGCAACATTCTAAGCATTTTATCACTATCTTTGCCATATGGACAAGTTAACGCCCCAACAACGTCACCGCATCATGGCCTCGATAAAGTCGAAAGACACGAAGCCCGAGTTGCTCGTTCGCAAATATTTGTGGGCGCAAGGTTTCCGTTACAGGCTAAATTATGGCCGACTACCTGGGCATCCCGACCTTGTTCTTCGCAAATACCGCACTTGCATCTTCGTAAACGGCTGCTTTTGGCATGGCCACGAGGGTTGTAAGCATTGGAGTTTGCCCAAAACCAACACCCACTTTTGGCAACAGAAGATAGACCGCAACCGCCAACGCGATGCCCAAACGCAACGCCAACTGACGCGCATGGGTTGGCATTGCCTCGTGATTTGGGAGTGCCAGTTGCGCCCACAGCAACGCCAAGACACACTGCAAGCCGTGGTCCACACCCTTAACCACATCCTGCTTTCCGACTACCAGCAACGTTATGCGCTACCCCCTGCCGACGAAGAAACACACGCTATGGCAGCCGAAGAGCGGCGAGAATATGGCCAATAACGCTGCGTGGCCCAGCAAAGGCCAGGCTAACGCACTTAAGCAATGTTGCCAAACCCTTCCGCAAAATGGTTCTGCCTAGCCTTCTTCATTCGATTTTTACAACGGCTTCCTCGCCCACACCACAAGAAAAGACACGTCAGCCCTTGCCGCAAGGCTTGCTGTTGTCTTTCTTCTCCGTAAAGCAGCCCTACTAGCCATAACGTTATGACTTACCGACTCGGAAAAAACTGAAATGCACCATCTTGCGGCACAACCTTTCCCTGGAGCTTTCCAAATCCTATTTTGCTTGACTATAAATCCTACATGGCTGGTTCTAAAAATTGCCTTTGCTGTATTTTTAGCTTTTAGCCGAGCAGATTT